>CBFHQN010000017.1:0-25368 GCA_965657765.1 Luminiphilus sp.
TCCTCGGTGGCGTTACGAACAACTTTCGCGCACTTTGCTTTCGCCATACTTGCCAGAACAGAACGCTTCTCGCTGTTCTCATCGAGTGCCTGCAAGGCAGCGAGTACCGCTGATTTACTGACTTCGATTTCAGCGAATAACTGTGCTGCACGGTGCTGAAGACCCTGGAAAGTACCAATCTTGCTGCCAAACTGCTCGCGCTCTTTGAGGTAGCCGACGGTTCGTTCAAAGGTCTCGATAGAAATACCCAACATCTCCGCTGCAGAACAAGCAGCTGCGACGTCGATGGTGAATTCGAGCGCCTCGGACGCACCACCCAGCGTACCCATTAGAGCGTCTGAAGAGACAGCTACACTGTCGAGCGTAATATCGGCGGCTCTTTGGCTATCTACAATCAAACGTGTCTCGCAGGAGACACCTGCCGCATCTTTCTCGACAGCGAAGACGCTCATGCCCTCGTCGCCGTTGGTGACGATCAACAAAAGGTCCGCATTATGGCCGTCGATAACTCCTCGCTTACTACCCGAAAGCGTGTAACCGCTATCATTAGCAGTGGCCGCCGTTGCGATGTCGTCAAGATCAAAGAACCCAGATTCGTCAGCCGCGAGCACGGCTGTAAGCTCGCCCGTTGCAATGCTGGGCAGGTATTTCTCTTTCTGTTGCTCCGACCCAAGCCGATTAATCAAGCTTGCGGCAACAACGGCCGAACTGAGGAAAGGTGACAGCGCTAGCGTACGGCCCATCTCTTCAAGGACAACACCTGCACCCACGTAACCGAACTCGAGGCCAGAGTAGGCGTCTGGAATGACAATCCCAGGCCAGCCCATCTCGCTCATTTTTGACCATAGTTCTGGCATGTGGTCGTCGCCTGCGTCGCGCATGGCGCGCAGTGCAGAAATCGGCGCACTCTCTGACAGGAATGCTTTTGCCGAGTCTTTGAGCAGCTGCTGCTCCTCACTTAGGATCATTACCACGTTGTTTCCCCCTACGCTGGTAAGCCAAGAATACGTTTGGCAATAATATTGAGCTGCACTTCAGTGGTGCCGCCTTCGATAGAGTTGGCCTTACTTCGAAGCCAACTTCTTACCAGCGCGCCTTTGCTATCCGTATCGAAGTTCAGAGCATCGGTTGCACCGATGGCCATGAATAATTCCTGACGTAGCTTGTTGAGCTCGGTGCCGTACATCTTAAGAATTGACGATGACGCTCCCGTTCCCTGGCCTGCCTTCGTCTCATCAGTGATGCGCTCGATGGTGAGGCCGAACGCCATTTCGTCGATTTCAAAGGCGCTTGCTTCTGCCCGCAACGATGCGTCGCGAAGACGACCGTCTTTGGTGCCGCGCTTTGCGGCTGCCATTTGGCCCATGCCTTTCATACCGCCACCCGCCAAACCAAAGCCGCCGATCATGGCGCGCTCGTGCGTAAGCAGATACTTGGCGATTTCCCAGCCCTTGTTCAGCGTGCCGACCAGTTGTGTTTTGGGTACCTGCACGTTGTCGAAGAAGGTTTCGCAGAAGGGCGAGGTACCGCTGATCAGTTTGATGGGTTTTGTGCTGACGCCTTCAGTGGTCATATCAAACAGCAAGAAGCTAATCCCTTCGTGCTTGGGACAGTCAAAATCTGTGCGAACCAAGCAGAAAATCCAATCAGCTTTGTCGGCATAAGACGTCCAAACTTTCGAGCCGTTGATCAGGTAGTGATCACCCATGTCTTCGGCCTTGGTGCGCAGACTGGCCAAGTCAGAGCCTGCATTGGGCTCACTGTAGCCCTGACACCAGCGGATTTTGCCGTTGATGATATCGGGGATGTATTGCTCCTTTTGTTCTTCTGTCGCGTAGAGTAGAAGTGCCGGGCCCAGCATGTCCAGACCAAAGCTGCTGAGCGGGCGTCGTGCACCGATGCGCGCCATCTCTTCGCCTAAGATTTTAGCTTCGGAGCCAGAGAGACCGCCGCCGCCATATTCAGCCGGCCAGCGCGGTGCAGTCCAGCCTTTTGCTGCCATGCGCTCGAGCCATAATTTCTGGCCTTCGCTTTTGAATACCCAGTTTCTGCCACCCCAGCACTGATCCTCGTCCGACCGCATAGGTTGGCGCATATCTTCTGGACAATTGGCCTCTAGCCACTCGCGTGTTTCGGCTCGAAATTGTTCAAGGTTTTCCATTTTCCTGCCCTCGATTTATTTTTTCTTTTGCGCAGTGATGCTAACCGAATCCGGTTGTGAGAAACACTGCGGTTTTTGTTATGGATGAATGGTTTTGTGTGCGTTTTTCGTGACCCTAGTTACAAGCCAAGTTGTTTTGCAATCGCCTCTTGGTCCCAGAATGCCCGTAGAGATGTGATTAGCCCCGCATCGTTAACGCGGTAAGCGACGACCATCTCGATGGTGATACTCAGATCTTCACTCAATGTGTTGGTGGCCGTTGCGATACAGGCGCAATCATTAGGGCCCGACGCAATTTGTTGGTGCGAGACAATTTGGGTATTGCTCGGACCTATCATCGTGTCCCAAAAAGCCTCCAGTCGTTCCTTCCCACGGAAACCTTCACCCGTGGGGTCATGCGGTGACGGCCCCACAGGGTCATGCAAGATCGCATCTTCTGCAAACAGCGCAAGCCAGTTTTCTTTCTCGCCGTTCTGAGCGCAATTTATCGACGTAAGGTGAGCCTTGATCGCGGGGTGTGAATGCGTCATGTCGGTCCTCTACGGTTAGTTATTGTTATCTGTTCCCATTCTTTCCGTGAAGGCTATGCCTTTGCTTGTCCGCGTTATCGGCGGTTACAGTCCGTCACTGATTTGGATGATCTCATCGCTATTGGCTGGAAGGCTAAAGGCAACGCCATCGTAACCGATGGTGAAATCTTCAAAGATATCCTCAGCGCCATTCAGGAAGAGGCGCTCCTGACCCGGAACGAGAAGCGCTGGGACGATATGATAGTAGAGCAAATGACCGACCCCAGCTTCCGCGGCCGTCTCGGCAGCATCCCTCGGTGTTGCGTGATAGTCGGGGATGTCGTGAGTGATTTTCATCATATTTGTCAGGTTGTTACGCCTTGCGCCCTCATTGATGAGCCCTACGAGGTTAGCTGCGAGCGCTTCATGAACAAGCAGATCGATACCGCGGGACATCTCTACAATATTTTGGTCCTTGATGGTGTCGCCTGTAATGACAACAGTTCGCCCTTTGTAGGTAAATCGGTATCCAACTGCGGGCTCAACGGGTGTGTGAGTCACTGAAAAAGCTTCAATTTTAAGGTCGCCTTTATCGACCAGCGTTGCCGTTTGACCAGGGGCAGGTTTAATAAACGGTAGGGGGGAGCCGCCTGCGGCTTTTAAAGGGGCAACCGAATCACCGTGGTGTGCTTGGCGATAGATAAAATCTTGCGCGTACGCTTCATTGAAGCCGCCGACGACACGCTCAATGCCCGTTGGACCGTAAACGGGCAGTGGCGATTCAAAGCTGCCGCCAGCCCACCGCAGCGTCATCAGCTCGCCTAAGCCATCAATGTGATCGGAGTGGAAGTGCGTAATGAAAACACCTTCAAGCGCTGAAGCCGCCCATCCCATACGCGCCAAGTTACGGGGGCTATCAGTGCCAACATCAACGACGTACAGCTCGCCATTAGCGATGACAGCAACACAAGGCCCCGATGCCCTCGGTGCAGGAAGTGGTGAGCCTGCTCCACATAAGGCGACGTGAAGTCCATCGCCCAAGGATTCGATGGTTGATGAGGCGAACTGTCGATCGATACCGGCTTGAAGTAAGCGCGTCACCAGAGTATCGCGCTGGCTGTAGCCGCCGGCGATGATAGCGAGAATGATAAGGGAGAGGACGTAGCGCTTTTTCATATTTCTCATCTCAGGTTTTGACACAAGTTATGCCATATCGTATCGCGTTATTTGTGACTGTCCAGCGTCCTCAACGCCTCACTGAAAGAGAGATCAAAAGTGCGGCAATCAGCCCTAATAAGAGGCGTGGATCACCAGGGTTAAACGGGGTCTCGACTGGGTAGGCAATCGTTTTTTCTAAGGCGGCAACTTTGAAGTGATGTCGACCACGAAAGTCAGGATTAGTCACAATATCAAGTAAATCTCGGCGACTTCGATATCGCACTAGGGCACCCGTATCCCAGGTTTCTGCGTTTTCGACACCAACAACTTCAATGCTCTTACCAACAGCTGCACCAAAGAAAGCGGGGTGGCTGGCTCGCGCTAACAGTGCAGGCAGCATGTGCTCCATATAAAGATCCATGAGTTGCTGGCCGCCAGCCCCTGCTGGCGCACCCTCAATAGGTCCAGGTGACTCGTCGAGGTCGAGCGCGTTGAGCATATAAAACGAGCGGCCGGTGTCCCCTCGCGCAAAGGCCTCTACTTGCGCGCGTCCCTCGTCCGAGTCAATCTGATCGAGGTAGAAGCTGATTTCCTCGTTTGTCAGTGGTCCGCCTGAGGGTGTGTACCAAAACCAAAATGCTGCATACGTAAACAAGATGATGATTGTGGACTTCATTCTGCAATGCCTTTTCTTATTTGATGGAGTTCACTGGGTCCAGTAGCCCAGCGTAGATGAAAGCCTTAAGCGTCACCAGCAAAGGGTTGAGGACGCAAAAGGTACAGGCAAAAAAAAGGCGGCCAGTGGCCGCCTCGCGTTGAGCTTTACTCATTAATTAGCCGTTACCACGACATCTGTCATAACAACCGGGCTGTCCTGCTCGTTGATATAAAACAGGAACGAACTGAAGGTATTTGCACCCTGTGCCCCGAATTCCACGGTGTACTCCGTTGCGGTGTCACTGTCGATTGTTACCGTGGAGGTATCAAATGATGGCTCAGTGTCGGGATAGGGGTTCTTTTCAAATCTAAACCGCACTGTTGTTGTCGCTGCCGCTGATGCAGTAAAGGTGATCGAACCTCCGTTCGCAAACTCAAACGGATAAACCGATGCGTCCTCGTTAGCGAAGCCTGCCCAACCCTCAGAGCCTGCGGGCACTGTATAGGTGCTTGTCTCAAGATCGACGACTGATCCACCGAAGACACCCGAGAAGACGATCGGTATTGGGCCTTGGTTCACAGATACATCAGTCATCACAACTGGGCTGTCTTGTTCGCTGATATACATCAGGAATGAGCTAAACGTGTTTTCACCTTGCGATCCAAATTGCACGCTGTACTGCTTTGGCGTATCGCTATCGATGAGCACGGTTGCCGTATCAAACGATGGCTCAGTGTCAGGGTAGGGGTTCTTTTCGAACCGGAATCTGACCGTTGTGGGTGCCGCCGCAGAGGCAGTGAAGGTGATGTGGCCACCGTCTGTGAATGTGAACGGGTAGAGCGAGGTGTCCTCATTCGCAAAGCCAGCCCAAACCTCAGAACCCGCAGGTACTGTGTAGGTGTTTGTCTCGAGATCGACAACTGATCCACCAAATACACCCGAGAAAACGAGAGGCTTTGGACCTTGGTTTACAAACACATCAGTCATCACAACTGGGCTGTCTTGTTCGCTGATATACATCAGGAGCGAGGTAAACGTATTGTCTCCTTGAGATGCAAACTCAACGCTATACGCCTTAGGCGTATCGCTATCGATGAGCACAGTTGCCGTATCAAACGATGGCTCAGTGTCAGGGTAAGGTGCTTTCTCAAAGCGGAACCGAACAGTGGTAGGCGTCGCAGCCGAGGCCGTGAATGTGATGTGACCGCCTTCAGCGAACGTGAACGGATATACCGATGTGTCCTCGTTAGCAAAACCAGCCCAACCTTCAGAGCCTGCAGGCACTGTGTAGGTGTTTGTCTCAAGGTCCACAACGGAACCACCAAACACGCCAGAGAATACAATTGAACCGTCAGACTCTGGCTCGGGTTCTTCAACAGTGCCAGAGGTGACGACAATATTAGTCACCATGACGGGCTGATCGCGCTCAACAACGTACATGAGGAACGAGTTGAACGTTTGATCACCCTGCGATGGGATTTCAATGGTGTACTCCTTAGCCTCAGCGCTATCTACCAACACGTTTTCAGTGTTGTAAGAAGGCTCTGTATTTGGATAAGGGTTCGCCTCGAAGCGGAACCGAACGTTAGTCGGTGTAGCCGCAGACGCTGTGAAGGTAATGCTGCCACCTTCTGGGAAAGAGAGCGGGTAGATGTCGGCGTTGTTAGCAAAGCCTGCCCATTCCTGCGCCCCTGTTGGGAAGGTGTAGGTCTCTGTTTCAGCGTCTGCAATAGCGCCCGAACCGTCGAAGGCACCCGTCGTGAAGTCCGCTGTTACGCTGCCAGACAACTTGGTGAAAACGCCAAGTCGCTTCATCTGAGCAAAGGCGTCGTCGGTAGGTGCAAACACGGTTACGTTCGCATTGGGATCCATCAATGTCTCGGTGAGACCTGCGTCCTCAATCAAGCCAGACAATGTTGAGAAACCACCATTCGCCGCAAGCGTCACGGCTAGCGGCGCAGCTTCAACGCTTGGCGCATCAAGAACGGTATCAATCACGTGGATGATTCCGTTTGACGCAACGATGTCGGTTGTGACGATGTTCGACATGTTGATCATGAGGCCTGAATCGCCGAGCGAGATCATTGCCTCGTCACCGTTAGCCATCTCGATTGAGCTGCCCGTTGCAGCAATCGCATCGATCGAAGACAGACCCGCACCTGCAACAACGTGGTAGAGCAGAGTGCTCTCCAGGTCATCGAGGTTATTGAGCAAGTAGTTGAGCGTCGACTCGCCGAGCGCCTCAAAAGCAGCATCGGTTGGTGCAAATACGGTGAGTGATGCTTCAGGATCATTCAACGTACCAACGAGATTCGCAGCAGTCGCAGCAGCAACCAGTGTCTCAAAATCTTCGTTTGATGACGCAATCTCAGCAATGGTCATTTCAGACGGCGTCAGATCGGGCGGTAGCAAAACCGCATCGATGACGTGAATGATGCCGTTGGACGCTTCTATGTCGTATGACACAACCTGCGCGAGGTTGATGTAGACATAGTCATCGTCGCGAACGGTGATCGCTACTTTGCCGCCGTTGAGAGTTTCAACGGTGGAGCCTGCGAGATCAGCGGCTTGGTTAACAGTCACCGCACTGCTCAGAACGTGATAGGTCAGTACGCCCGCGAGTGCATCAGGGTCCGCTAATAGCGAATCCAGTGCGCCTTCTGGGAGTGCTGCAAAAGCAGCTTCTGTAGGCGCAAATACAGTGAGCGAGGCACTGTCGTCAGAAAGTGCATCGACCAGACCCGCTGCTTCTACCGCGGCAAGCAAGGTTGGGAAGTCACCAGCTTCGGTAGCAACTTCAACGATGTTACCTGGGCCGGGAGCGGGTGCGGGTGCTTCAGGCGCAGCGGCTGTAGGCAGGTCATCTTTATAGAGGATGCCATCAGAGCTGTCTGAACACGCCGCTACTAATACTAGCAGGCTCACTGCTAGCGCGCGGGATATGATCCGTGTCATGGAATTCATAATTAAATCCTGTTACTGATCTCGGTATTAAAATTAAAATAGTGGGAGAAATCCGAGCTTGTTATCTCACAGGGCTTCCCGGCGGAGTGAGCTAAATTCGACGACTGGGACTTTCGACGGGATGAACTATGGTTACCTGCCTGAGATCGGCCTGAATCAAGCTTTTCAGACCCACAAGGCCTTGTTTTCAAGGCGCGCCAATTCGTCGGATTTTTCGTTCATTTTTGTTACGCCGTCATCGATATTTTGTTGCTATCGAGAGGCGCTATCAGCAGACTTTCAGGATCGCTTTAGGAGTAACGGCATGGCCAATAGCACCCACACATACGCCCCCGACGTTCGCAACCAATCTATCTTGATCAATATCAATGGCGATCTCGTCCCACGAGAGCAAGCGACCGTCTCTGTTTTTGACAGTGGTTTCATTCTTGGAGACGGCATTTGGGAAGGTCTACGCGTACACGACGGCGCCATTCCGTTTCTCGACAAGCATTTAAAGCGGCTTTGGGAAGGTGCGAAAGCGCTCGACCTTGACATGGAAATCACACAAGACGCGCTCGCTGCACGATTGTTTGACACCCTCGCGGCAAACGACATGACTGACCATGTTCATATACGGCTCATGGTGACTCGCGGTGTTAAATCAACACCGTATCAGGATCCTGCGGTCACCATTGGGGGGCCAACCATTGTCATCATTCCGGAATACAAGGAACCAGATCCCAGTCTTAACGATCGGGGTGTTCGGCTCTACACCGTCTATACGCGCCGAGGTTATGCCGACGTTCAAGATCCGCGGATCAACAGCCACTCGAAATTGAATTGCATTTTTGGGTGCATCCAGGCGGCCAAGGCTGGCTACGACGAGGCACTTATGCTCGACCCTCACGGTCATGTTGCAACCTGTAACTCGACACACTTTTTTATCGTGAGAGACGGCGAAGTTTGGACATCGTCGGGTGATTATTGTTTAGACGGCATCACGCGTCGGAACGTGATCAACGTCTGTAAAGCCAACGGTATTCCCGTCTACGAGAAGAACTTTTCTCTCATGCAGGTTTATGGTGCCGACGAAGCCTTTGTGACCGGCACCTTCGCGGGCTTAACGCCCGTCTTTGAAGTGGATGGGCGAACGCTCACTCATACAAAGCGCGGGCCAATGGTCGATCGACTCCAGGATCTTTACAAAGAACTCGCTGCATCAGAAAGCCAGTTAGCGGGTAACCGCAGTCGCTGAGATGACCATCCGGATCGCGGGCTGGTCTGGCCCCAGAAATATATCAACCGCAATGATGCGCGCCTGGGAATCGCGCCCTGATTGCTGTGTGGTTGATGAGCCGTTTTATGGCTGCTACCTGCTCGAGTCAGGTGCGCAGCATCCGATGCGAGATGCGGTTATTGCCAGTCAGCCGCAAACCCGCGAGGGCGTTGAGGCGCAGTTGCGCGCAGCGCAAAATCACTCGCTTCAATACGAAAAACATATGACGCACCACATGCCTCGCGGGATCGATCTCAGCTGGGTCGTGGAAGCGAAGCATGTCTTTCTTATTCGCTCACCCGCTCGAGTGATTGCTTCCTACCGTCAGAAGATGCCGTCGGTCACCGAGGACGATATTGGCATTGTTCGCCAGCGAGAGCTCTACGATGAGGTGTCAGCGATTCTGGGCGAGCGACCACCCGTGTTGGACAGCGCGGATGTGCTCGCAAACCCGGAAGGCGTTTTGCGAACATTGTGTGAAGTGCTGGGACTGCCATGGATCGACGGTGCAATGACTCAATGGCCGGCTGGGACCCGGTCGAGCGACGGTGTGTGGGCATCGCACTGGTATGGTGTGGTCGAGGCGTCGACAGGTTTCGCTGCGCCCTCGACCGAAGCACCTTTGCTAGATCCAGTCGACGAAGCATTGGCAGCGCGCATGCAGGTGCATTACGAGGCTATGGCGGAATTCAAGCTGGCCTAAACGGTGAGCGCGGGTCTCGAAATCGGATTGCACAGCGAGGCGAGCACACTTCGCCTTCCTTCAAACGGTCGCCGACCGTGCATTACCTTGAGGTTGTCGAGCAAGGCAACATCACCCGTTTGCCAGTTCAGATCCACCGTATGTCGATAGGCGGCGTTTATAGCGTCGGCTAAATCTTCTTGCCTCATTGGGCTGTTGTCTCCAAAGCAGAGTCGAGGCTCTTTATCGTCGGCAGCCACCGTCCAACCAGCCGCTGCAGCAACGAGCTGGTTGAAGAAAACATCTTTACCCCGTCCAAAGTGATCAACAGCGGCAAGCGCTGGGGTCTGAACCGATAGACCACCGTCATCGAGCCAGTTAAATCGGTATCCGAGCGCTGAGAGTTTTTCCTCGGCTTCTTGCGCGCTCCCCACGGTCAACGTGTCTTTCCAGCTGCGGCCTTGTCCCGACTCGAGGTTTGCTTCTGACGGCATCGAGTTGCGATATTTCACGCCTACCTTACGGAGTTTGGCCACGAAATCTGGGTTTTCTGTTTCCAGCGTTGTTAGCGTGAGATCCGATCTGCAGACCGGCGTCGCACCACCAGACTCGGCTGCTTTCTCGCAAAAGAAAAAGAGTGCGCCTGGAAAGGTGAGTGTCTGAGCCATTTCATGGTGTAGAAAGATTTCTACGTTTGGCGGTGCCTCGTTGGCAGTGAAGACGCGCTCCGTTCGGTTATGTCTTACGGCGTTCGAGAAGGAATCTGCATATTTGAAATTATCCAGTCCAAAGCTCTCGATGAAGCGATGAAAGTCGCTATCGCTTTTGATGTCATAGCCGCGAAAAAGAACAAAGCCATGCGCGTTGATCAGGTCGCTCACTACGGTCTTTGAGGGCCCATCTAGCTGTTGTCCTGGCTCGACAGCTAACTCGGCTGGCGTGAGCAGCGGGATCGTTGATGGCTCGCTCGCCATCGGGTTAGAACTTGATGTTTCGATACTCTCGCTCATCTCACATACTCAAAGGCTAGCGTCATTGATCTTCCAAACTTCGGGCAGTAAGCCGTCCCGATAAGGATCCAATGAAGCAACTGCTAGTATTTCTCTCACGTCGACAGCGCTTCCCTGTTGCATCGAGGCCTGCGCCATCCAGGCAGTGATAATCGCCCAGAGACCCTCGGCACAGGTTGCGCCATCATTTGTGTTGCCCGCTAACTGAAGGTGGAACCGTTGGTGCTCAAAAAGCGTTGAGCCGTAGTGACCACCCAGCTCGATGTCATCTGGAAACGTGCAATCAACACCCTCGTAGGCTGGGTGATCAGGTGTTTGTATTTTGATACTTGATCGTGAGGGTCTGCCTGGTTTGAAGCTCGCATGTTCCTCGGTATGCAATGTGCCCGCGGAGCCACCCACAGTAAGCGCTTCAAAAAGCTCCTCGCTGAACATGTTGAGCGCAAACTGCGCTTTGACGCCGTTCTCATAATCGACCACCACCAGGGCATGGTCATCGATATCCGATGGCTTCCCTTTGTATTCAAAGTCGGTGAAGTTCACTGCACGTCCGCCAGTGGCGTAAACACGCGCCGGCGGCGCCCCGGCGATGCGATTCATCAAATCGAAGTAGTGGCAGCACTTCTCAACAAGGGTGCCGCCCGAGTACTCGGAGAACTTATTCCACTCTCTGACTTTTTGGAGAAAGGGCGGCCGGTATTCACAAAGACTGATCATCTTCACCGACCCCAGCTCGTTGCGCTCAAGCGCAGATAGCGCAAGCTGGTACTGAGACTTATAGCGGTACTGCATGCCCAATTGGATGGGTGCCGGATACTTGAGGGCCTCTTCCGCCAGGTACAGCGCGTCATCGAGTGTTGTGGCCATGGGTTTTTCGAGAAAGATCGGCTTGCCAGTCGTTTTTACCTGATCAAACACAGCACGATGCGTGAAATTGGGCGTGCAGATCAAAATGGCGTCCACCTCTGGGTCGTTCGCTAAAGCCGTCGCGTCAGCATAGGTCTTTGGTGTTTTACCACCTGAGCTGACAACTTCATCGACACCTAATTCCAGGCTCTTTGGGTGTGAATCGCAGAGGCCAATAAGCTCCGCTTGGTCGAGCTGGAGGACAGCGCGAATATGCTCTCGTCCCATCATTCCCGTACCAATTATCCCGTAGCCGGGTTTTCTCCCGCTGGGGCTCATCGATGAGCGCAGTCCCTCAACGATATGAGTGAGTTCGTCTTTTGTTGCTGTTGGCTTCACTGTTGGTATCGCCGTTCGCATATGCACTCTTTGTTCATCGTGCTTCTTACTTTCATAACGATCATACCTATATTTTTTGCCAGTGAGGCCTTCTTACGATCACTCGGTTCAGCGAGCAGCCGACTGCATATTTTGGTTGTTTCGAGCCCTGTACCAAGCGCTCATATTCACCAGAATGAGTGCGCAACTTAGCAAAGCAAATAGAGCCGACGAACCACCTGCAATACCGATAGGTGAGAACAATAGGTAAAGAAAGACGACGCAGGAGAAGAGGGTAAATGCGCAAGTTTTTCCGTAGCGCCAAGGGGTCATCTCAACGGCCGCCGGACCCTCGCTCAATGCGTTCGCCGCTTCGACTTTTTGCGCGGGCCGGAAATGCCCGATAGTCAGCATGATCCCGACCTCGCAGAAAAATAAAATGGCATACAGATGGAGGAAGTGGATATCCAGTGAGGCTTTGAAGACAAACTGCAGCAGTGCATACGCGATGAGGTGAAACCCGATCGCAAGCTTCACAGCGGAGGCTGGTACGTGGCGGGTAAACATTCCTACTAAAACGACAGCAATAATCGGGATGTTGTAGAAACCGGTGAAGATGCGAATAATTTGCCAGAGTCCTTCCGGCGCGTACTGCAGAAGTGGCGCAATACCCAACGAAATCACTGCGATGAAAATACTCGCAACCTTGGCTGTCGAGACAAGCGACTTGTCTGACATGGGGCGTTTTTTTAGCGGCTGAATAACGTCCAGTGTGAGCATGGTGGCCGCGCTGTTGATCAAAGAGTTAAATGAGCTAAAGACAGCGCCGAGAAGCACTGCCAAGAAAAAACCTAGCGCCCAAACGGGCAACGTGTCTTTTACGAGCCGAGGATAGGCGAGGTCGATGGAATCAAGCCCGGGTCCGTAGAGGTGGAAGGCGATGACCCCGGGGATCATCATGAAAAAGGGCACCAGCACTTTAAAATAGCCCGACAGCAGCACACCCTTTTGCCCCTCTGCGAAGCTCTTTGCGGCAAGTGTTCGCTGGATCACGTATTGATTCGAGCACCAATAAAAGAGGTTGGCGAAAATCATGCCTGTAAAGAGAGTCCCGAAAGGGGTTGGTGCGGAGGCGTCACCGATCGCGTTCAACTTTTCGGGGTGCTCGCTCGACAAAATAGCAAGCCCGCTCAATACGTCACCGCCTAAAAGTTTAAGTCCGAGAATGGGAACCGCGACCCCAACAATTAATAAGCCAATGCCGTTCAGGGTATCCGATACGGCAACAGCTTTGAGACCGCCAAGCACCGCATAAAGCGCTCCGGTAACACCAATTATGACCACGGTGGCTGACAAGGCGCTCGCATAACTAAGATCGAATAGTGTGGGGATATCAAACAGTTTCAGAACGGCTACTGACCCAGAGTAGAGCACGCTCGGAAGCGTTACGAGGCCATAACCCAGAAGAAACAAAACGACGCTAAGCCGCCGTACATCATCGTCATAGCGATCCGCCAGATACTGCGGCAGTGTGGTAAAGCCGCCCCGCAAATATCGCGGGAGGAAGAAAAAAGCCATTGCGATGGTCGCAACTGCCGCGGTCACCTCCCACGCCATCGAACTCATGTTGTAGCCGTAGGCTGATCCGTTGAGACCGATCAGTTGTTCTGCCGAAAGGTTGGTGAGGAGCAAAGACCCTGCAATAAAAGGTGCGCTTAGGCCGCGCCCTGCGAGGAAGTAGCCGTTGCTGTCGCTGGTTGAATCTTTTGATGCCCGGTAGGAGTACCACGCAACCAGACTCATAAAGAAGCCGCATGACAAGAGGACGGAGGAGAGTTCGAAGCTGGTCACACGTGGTGCCTCTCGGGATGAGCGATCAGGATAGGTAAGGGAGACTCTGCCTTCAACACTTGTCTCTCACACTTCCGTTAACGCAATCGCCGTACACCCTAATCAAACGCGGTGTTGCCCGAGATGACAGCGCTGACCTTGAGTGTTCCTGTTCTGAGTTCTGAGTTCTGAGTTCTGAGTTCTGAGTTCTGAGTTCTGAGTTCTGAGTTCTGAGTTCTGGGTTCTGGGTTCTGGGTTCTGGGTTCTGGGTTCTGGGTTCTGGCTCTGGTCTCAGGCTCGGTTCCCAGAGCCTGGCTTCAAAGAATAGGCGCAGTCTTGTCTGGGTGTTAGTCTCGCAGCAGTTCTATTCGTGCCGCAAAAATAGTTAGAAATGGCACACAAAAAAATAAGCGGCCCCACTATGTCTGCAGATGTTGTTCAAATTGTTATTTTCCTCGCCATCACCGTGCTTATTGGTGGCCTTACCTATCGGCGAGTAACGCGTGATATTGCCGCCCGGGGTGTGCCTAGCAGCGCCCGTGAGGAAGTATTTCTTGCTGGTAAAGGACTGAGTTGGATCGTAGTCGCTGGCTCCATCACGCTGACCAACCTGAGTACCGATCAGCTTGTCGGTATGAACGGCAACCAAATGGCGCTATTGGCCTGGTGGGAACTCGCGGCAGTCGTTGGTTTGATTATTCTCGCGAAAGTGATTCTGCCTGTTTACTACCGCTACAACTGCACAACCACAACCGAACTTCTCGAAAAACGATACAACGATCAGCGTATTAGAGCCTTGATCGGGCTGTTATTCCTGCTTGGCAATCTATTCATTTTTATCCCAGCGATGCTCTACAGCGGGTCGCTCTTCATTCAAACAATGTTCAATGTCGATCTGCCGTTGATGCTCATTGCCGTTGCCTTTGCCGTCGTAGGTTCGGCCTATGCTGTGTTGGGTGGGCTGCGCGCCGTTGCAGTTTCTGATGCTTACAGCGGGGTTTTATTGCTCACGCTAGGAGTGGTCGTTGTCGTCCTGTCATTGGCGACCGTTGATTTTGACCTGTCAGGTATCCCGGCAGAGCGTCTGACGATGATCGGCGACAGTTCGACGCCGATCCCTTGGCACACGCTGCTGACCGGTATGGTCTTCATCCAAATATTTTACTGGGGCACCAACCAGACGATCACCCAGCGAGCGATGGCGTCGCCGACCGTTGAAGAGGGTCAAAAAGGTGTACTGGCAGCAGCAGCGATTAGGCTAATGATCATTCCACCGCTGGTAGTTATTCCGGGGATCGTTTCTTACAAGCTATACGGCGATGTGGGAGATGCTGCCTTTGGACTTATTGTGCGAGATGTTCTCCCGCTCTGGTTGTCCGGAGCGTTTGCCGCAGCGATTGCAGCGGCCGTTCTGACCAGCGTGAACAGTGTTTTGAACTCCTCGACTACGTTGTGGGTCTGCGATATTCACGAGCCTTTCATTAATCCCAACGCTGATTTAAGGCGCTTAAATCTCGTAATCACAGTGAGCTTCGTATTGATTGGTCTCGCGATGGTGCCGCTTTATGCGACGGCAGATAGCATCATCAACTTAGTTCAGGAGCTTTATGGGTTGCTCAG
The DNA here is from genome assembly GCA_965657765.1 of Luminiphilus sp. GTDB lineage: Bacteria > Pseudomonadota > Gammaproteobacteria > Pseudomonadales > Halieaceae > Luminiphilus. Next base: position 15,075 of record CBFHQN010000017.1, read on the forward strand.
TATGCCGATTCTTTCGGCCTTTATTGTAGGCCTATTATTCCGCAACGTAGCGGCGGGTGCCGCCATTACAGCTGTGGTGCTGGGGGTATTGTTGTACGCCTTTTTCTCGTTCGTTTGGGCCCCGCTGCACTATATCCACATGATGTTTTTCACGGTGATTTTCTGTGTGCTAACAGCGCTTGCTGTGAGCCGGATCGTGTTCGGAACCTCGCCTGTGTTCGAGCCTGCGGTGAAGCTCGGCTAGAACAATGTGCCTAGGATTAGGTCCTAGGACTCGGTCCTAGGCTTCGATGAGGTGAAAGATGAGCAGGCTCTCTGGATGCATGATGGGGAGCGTTAACCCCGCTTGCTGAAGCCAATCTCCACCCAAGCGTTGTGACTTTAGCTGGTCGCGATAGCCGGCCTGCTTTTCGGATAAGTCCTGCGGCCATACAACCCGCACCTGATACTGCTTAGACGCGTCGAGTCCTGGAAAACGCATACGCTTGGGGAAGGCTGTTGTCGGTGTATGCAACATCGCAACGGCACTTAAAGCCTCACCCTGGTCTTCTGAAACAACACTCCAAGCAACTTGCTGGGCACTCTGCTCGTGCTCAACGTAGCTACCACTGTGTAAAAGATGGCGGTGTTGTTTGTGGAGGCTGATCGCAGCTTCAAGCGTGGAGCGATCATCCTCGCTCAATGTGCGTATATCGGCTTCGACGCCCATATGACCCCAGAGCGCTATGCTGGCGCGAAATGTCATGGTGTGTTGCCGACCCGTAATATGGCAGGGGCTTGGACCAACATGTGACCCCATCAATTCCGGCGGAAGCATTGAAAGAAAGCCTCGCTGCACCGCAATACGATCTAGTGCGTCGTTCGTGTCTGAGGGCCAGAACCGGCTCGCGTATTGCACGACGCCCATATCAATCCGACCACCGCCCGATGCGCAGCTTTCGATCGCTACATTAGGGAAATGGTCTCGGACTCTCGCCATCAAGGCGTAAAGAGCCAGAGTTTGGCGATGAACTGCACGCTGTCCTAGTGCATTTTCCCTCTGGTGAATATCGCGATTCATATCCCATTTCAGGTAGCTAATCGGAATCTTTGTGAGCAGGGTCGAGATCGATTCAAACGCATGGTTGGCGACCCCTTCTCGGTCGAGGTCGAGCACTAACTGATTGCGCGCTTCAACCAATGGACCGTTGCTAAAGCCGAGCGCCCAGTCTGGGTGCGCTCGGTACAGATCGCTGTCAGGGCTGACCATCTCGGGTTCTATCCATAGTCCGAACTCGAGGCCTTTCTCGTGACAGTAAGCAGCGATGGGAGCAAGCCCCGAAGGAAATTTATGTTCATCGACTTGCCAGTCCCCAAGCGACGTTCGGTCATTGTTTCGATTGCGGAACCAGCCGTCGTCCAAGACAAAACGCTCGATACCGAGATCTGCAGCGTCATCGATCAGCTCCAGAACCGTGGCTTCGTTGACATCGAAGTAACAGGCTTCCCAGGTGTTGAGTTGGACGGGACGGACTTGTTCTGAGGCGGAAGTGTCATAGGTGTTACGAACGTAGCGATGCCACTGCTGGGCGAGCCCATTCATGCCATCATCGCTAAAGCATAGTAGGCACTCAGGCGTGGTGTAGCTCTCGCCTGGTCCTAATTCAAGCTCGCCCACCTCCAGCAACTCGCCCGCTTGCAATACCCGGCGCCCATCCGCGAGCTGCTCTGTGCGAATCGTGTGGTTGCCACTCCATGCGACCTGGACATCAAGCGCGTCCCCAGAATCGAGTGTGGTGTTTGCGGACAAGAGTCTTAAAGAAGGGTGCAGATGATGCGACGTGCGTCCAGCGCGGTTTTCGCGGACAAGAGATGAGTTGGGTAGCTTAAAACGATTCTGATGAAGCTCGTAGCCCCAGCGCCCAGTAAATTCAATCGCGTCGGTAAAGTGATCCTGTATGGGAAGGGTGACTAGGCACTGATCAACACTCAGCGATGTCGCGGGGTCAGCATTTTTGAGTGTTGTGGTGAGTGCGAGTACGCCTGTCGCTTCATCTAATCTGAGGCAGTGCGTTAGTTCGATCGATAGCCGCTCACAGACGCTGACAAGCCGAAGTTCTAACTCTGATGCCTCGCAGGTAATGAGTTGGGGGTTTGCCTGCCAATTAGCGCCACCTAGCCGTACAGCGAGCCCTGGATGTCCCAAATAACCGATGCCATGCGTCGGTGAGAGCGTGATAGGTGGTTCAACAGGGAGCGAGGCGGGGGCTTCGTGGCGATCAAGTTGCTCGATCATTGGCTCGCTGACATTGGCAAGCTGAGCACCGAAATAGGCGATAGCAGGTTGCGAACCGTGACAGTCAACAACCAGCGATACAGCCCTGTTTCTTAAGTGGTAGAACTGGTCGATACCCTCTGGCATTTCTCTTACTCGAAGCCAAACCTTTGTACCGCTAAGGGTACCTTGCCGCGCGGGGAGATACACTCATCTGAACACGGACAGTAGGGAGAAGAGCGAGTACTCATAAACGCTGGATTAGCTTGTCAGTCAGGCCTTCCATTACGTCAATAGCTTCAGCACTAGCTAACTTAGCCGTGAGCCTTTAGTCTCGGTTTGATACTAATAATACGAGCGAGGCGATGACTGCTGTAACAACCTCAGCACTCAACACTGCCTGCGTTACCCAAGGGGTTCGGTTTGAAAATCTTTGCAAAGGCTTGCGATAAAACGTTTGGGCGAACTTTCTTTGTGGCGCTTTCGGTGTGCGTTGCAGGTTTTACTGCCCCCACGCTTGCCGACAGCGACACTTCCGTTACCAAGGTGGTAATGCTCGGCACGGGCACACCCAATCCGTTTCCGGACCGGTCTGGTCCCAGCGTTGCGGTCGTTGTTAACGATGAGGCCTACCTTGTCGATTTTGGGCCAGGTATTGTGCGTCGCGCAGCTTCATTGTCACCCGAGTACGGAGGTGACATTCCGGGTCTTGCGGTCGAAAAGCTAAACCATGCATTCCTTACGCATTTGCACTCAGACCACAGTGTAGGCTTGCCCGATTTGTTATTGACCAGCTGGGTGGCGGGTCGGGATCGCCCGCTTAAATTGTTTGGCCCTGAGGGTACAGCTTCTATGGCGGAAAACATTATTGCCGCCTACGAAGAGGATATTCGCTATCGCCTCTACAGCGATCAGCCGGCAAATAATCAGGGATGGCGCATTGCCACAACCGAGGTCACCGAGACCGGAATCATTTTCAAAGACAATAACGTCACGGTTGAGGCCTTTCGCGTACCTCACGGTAGCTGGCCCGACGCATGGGGTTATCGGTTCACAACACCGGATAAGGTCATTGTGATTTCCGGTGATACCGCGCCATCGGATCTGTTACTCGAGTACGCCAGAGATGCCGACGTCTTGATTCACGAGGTCTACAGCCTCGAAGGTTTTCAGAAGAAAGAGCCGCGTTGGCAGAAATATCATGCGGGTAACCATACCTCCACCCACGAGCTGGGAGAGCTAGCTGTAAAGGCGAGACCCACACTGTTGGTCTTGTATCACCAGCTGCTCTGGGGCTCGAGCCATGAAACCCTTCTAAACGAAGTGCGGGAGGTCTACGACGGTGAAGTCGTTTCCGCGAGAGATCTCGATGTTTATTAATCCAAGAAAGGTGCAAGCCGTTCTTGCTCGATGTTTGATAGCCGGGGTGGCGCTCCTAGATCGGGTGATGCAGCCGAGCTATCTCCTATCGCAAGCACAGGTCATTAACATCCAAGATCAGTCGCCTGCGCAGCCACTTCACACGGACGATAATTTCTATCGAGTACCGCGTCCGCGGCCTGCACTCAGTGTGGCTACAGTATTCGCCATCGACGATTTCACCGAGGAAAACGGGGCGACAGTTGCTATTCCTGGATCCCACGGCTGGGACGATGAGCGTCTGCCTAGCGACGACGATGAATTGGTCAAAGCCATTATGTCGGCGGGCTCATGCATCTTGTTTTTAGGTACGCTTTGGCACGGTGGTGGCGAGAATTTCAGCGGAAGTTCGCGTCTGGCACTCACCTGTCAGTACTGCGAACCCTACCTTCGAACGCAGGAAAATTTCTTCCTTTCCGTGGCGCCCGAAACCGTCGTCGGTTTGTCAGAGAATTTAAAGCGGCTCTTGGGGTATTCGATTCACCCGCCGTTTATGGGAATGGTGAACGGCATGCATCCCAAACGGACCCTGCCCGGCGCATAGGCGGGACTTAACCGAGTCGTCGGTCTGCATTAGAAGGTAAAAATGAGCGATATAACGTCAGAACCCTTAGCGTTGCGCGGGGCAAGCATTTCCTACTTCACTGGCAAGATGGAGAATTACTTCCGGTTAAAGGGCATTCCCTATCGGCTTGAGGCGATGAATTTCCCGAGTGAGGTAAAGCGCAATCAGGAGAGGGTAGGCATCTCACAAATGCCGGTCGTTGGGCTGCCCGACGGGCGCTGGATGACTGACAGCACCAAGATGATTCAGTGGTTTGAATCCGAGTATCCGCAAAACCCCGTCGTTCCCGAAAACCCAACGCTCGCCTATATCTGTTACTTGCTCGAGGACTGGGCAGATGAGTGGTGGTGGCGTCCCGCCATGCATTACCGCTGGTACTACGAGGAGGGTGCGCGCTTTGCATCAGGTCATTTGGCCCGCGAGGTAATGGATGGCTACCCCTTGCCGTTATTTGGACGACGCATCGTATTGCGGCGGCGACAGCGCCAGGGGTATACCGTAGGCGATGGCATCGGTCGCGATGCTGTTGTAGGCGTTGAGACGGATGTTGCGGTGCTTTTTGCATCGCTCGAGCGCATTTTCGAAGCTCGACCGTTCTTGTTGGGCGACTATCCCACGCTCGCCGATATTGGTTTCTCCGGCCCGTTCTTCCGCCATTTCGCCTTGGACCCCATACCGCTTCAGATACTTCGCCACACGGCACCGCGAACACTCGAGTGGGTGATGCGGCTGTGGAATAGCGACCCTTCATCGATTAAGGGTTCACTGGTGGCCGAGGTTCCTGAGGATATCCGCGAATTGTTGAGGCATATGGCAAGAGGCTATCTGCCGTACCTAAACGCCAATGTCGATGCCATTCGGAGTGGGGCGCCACGGTTTAACGCGACTGTTGATGGAGTTACTTACAGTGGTGCAAGGTCATCACAATATCGCGTCTGGTGTCTCGACGAATTACGGAAGCATTATCGATTCTTGGCAGATGTACAGGCAGAGCAAGACTCAGAGGCGTCTGGTCTTGAGCGCTTATTAAAGGACACCGGCGTTTGGGAGCCACTCTGGGCTCAAGATGACTTGCCGCTGCTCAAAGATCAGGAGAGTGGACTGCCGTTTTGGGCGGACAGTAAGATGACCAAGGTGAACGAATAACAGAGTCGTGCGATTGTCGTTCTATCAGCAGGTGATCAATCCAACTAGACGCCTGGCTACAGGCATGATTTTCACTTTGGGCTCATCAGTCGATAACATGTCGAAGTAGTGATGAGATTATTAAGTATCCTGAGGGTGCAGCAATATGAGTGATTTTGTTTCGATTAAGGAGGTAGCGGCCAGAGATGGATTGCAGGCGCAATCCGTCGAAATTACACTCGAGCAGCGTCGCGAGCTTATTGAAACCTTGGTTCAGACAAACGTTCCAGAGCTAGAGATAGGTTCGTTTGTGTCACCCCGCGCTGTTCCTCAAATGGCAGGTACTGATGTCTTAGCAAGAACGCTTCCTCAGGGGCGCGCCAAATACAGCGCCTTGGTACCGAACATGAAGGGCTATGAACTTGCGCGGCGCGAGGGGATAGATCAGATCGCAATCGTTCTATCGGCAACTGAGCAAATGAACCAAAATAATATTCGGAAGAGTCTTGCAGATACCTTCGCTATGGGTGGCGATATTTTGGCGAGGGCTAGAGAAGAGGCGGTTGAGGTTCATGCCTACATTGCTGTTGCTTTCGAGTGTCCTTATGAAGGCAAGGTACATTCATCGTTTGTCATTGATCGTGTTGGGGAGTTGATGAGCAACGAGCCCAGCCGCCTTGTGATTGCAGACACAATAGGTGCTGCAAATCCGCAAGATGTAAAGCTGATGATGGCCGAATTGATTGCGCAACATGGAACACAGCAACTGGGCTGTCACTTCCATGACACACGAGCCATGGGGCTCGCTAATGTTTTCGCGGCATTAGATGCTGGAATTCGACAATTCGATAGCTCGGCCGGTGGCTTGGGTGGTTGCCCGTTTGCACCGGGGGCAAGAGGGAACGTAGCGACTGAGGACGTTGTCCTTTTGTGTGAGAGTGCCGGACTCTCCACGGGCATAAACATAGAAGCACTGTTAGCGAGCGTTGACTGCCTATCTCAGATAATCGGCTCACCCCAAGGTGGAAGAAGTCATTTGTGGTTGTCCGACAATTGGCAAAAAATTGCCCACTGAGATGACGTTCTTTTTTTGAAGGAGCGGGGCTTAAAGCGCCTTTATCTCTTCATCAGAAAGGCCCAGTAACCCCCCTAAAATTTCCTCGTTATGCGCGCCAATAGCAGCGCCCGGCCAGTGGGTTTCCCCTGGCGTTCGTGAGAGCTTTGGCATGATTGCCGGAATCTTAAGCGGTTCACCGTTTATCTCGACGGTCTCGAACATCCCGCGCGCGTTATAGTGCGGATCGGCGAACATATCCTCAACGCTGTATATGGGACCCACCGGCACGCGGACCGCTTCGAGCTTTTCGATAATCTCCGAAGAGCTGTGTTCTGCGCACCAGTCGGACAGCGCTTTATCGATTCGTTCCTGGTGAACAACGCGTCCGGGATTATCTACAAGCTCTGGGTCCTCTGCCATGTCAGCTCTGCCGGCCTCGGTCATCAGGCGCTTGAAAATGCTGTCGCCGTTACCGCCGATGACGACATGCTTGCTGTCTTTGCAGAGATACGTATTGGTTGGAACGATACCAGTGATGGTTGTACCTGAGGGCTCACGTATAACGCCTGCGCCATCGAATTCAGGGACGATACCCTCGAGAAGATTAAAGATCGATTCATAAAGAGCGACGTCTACAACCTGCCCCTCCCCTGATTGATGCCTTTGAATAATGGCTAGTGCAACTCCCAGTGCCGCATGAATACCGGCAAGCGTGTCGCCCATCGATATATTTGGCCGCATGGGTGCCTCACCAGGTTCCCCATTTATGTAGCGAAATCCGCCATATCCCTCCGTAACGGACGCATAACCTGGCTTGCTAGCGAAGGGCCCTGTCTGCCCGTAGCCAGAGATGCGTGCATAGATCACACCTGGGTTTTTTGCTTTTACAGCATCTGGTGCCAGCCCCCACTTTTCCATCAGTCCAGGTCTAAAGTTTTCGACCACGACGTCAGCTTTGCAAAGTAGGTCGAAGGCAAGTGCCTGACCTCGCTCGGATTTAAGATCAAGCGTCACACTTTTTTTATTTCGGGCGAGCGAGTGGTACCAAAGTGAGGTGCCGTCTTTCACCTCGCGCCATTGTCGAATGGGGTCGCCGGTTGGCGGTTCAACTTTTATGACCTCGGCGCCGAAGTAGCCGAGAATCGTGCCTGCAAAGGGCCCAGCGAGAAGCTGCCCCAGCTCGACTACTCTCAGTCCTGCAAGGGGTCTGTGGTCTCTCATTCTTTGTTCCTTGCTTAGTAAGCGGTGATCTCAGGTTGAGCACCCTGATGCAGCCACCGAAAAGTCAAAACTCTCACATGAATCATATCGCCGATGGGTCGAGCGAGGGATACCCCTCAATTTGATTTCTTCTAAAAGGCTTTATCCGATACTGATCTGATCGATAAAAATGTTTACAGTCTCGAATAGTAAAAATAAAACAAAAGAGGAAAGGCGTGTGACGGATTTAGCAAACAAGGTTATCTGGATTACGGGTGCTTCATCAGGCATTGGAAAAGCACTGGCTCAAACGGCAGCTACCCAGAACACGAAATTGGTTCTCTCGGGGCGAAGGGTAGAGGCGCTCGAGGCGCTCGCCGAAGAGTTGCCGGTAGATTGCTTGGTGCTGCCCTTCGAGGTAACTGATTACGGTGTGCTTGCAGAGAAGGTAGATGAAGCGTGGGCTTGGCAAGGACGCGTTGACGTCTTGGTAAACAACGCCGGGATTAGCCAGCGATGTTTAGCTATCGATGCCAAGCCTGAGGTCTACACTGACCTGATCAACGTCGATTTGATCGCGCCTATTTGGCTGACACAGTTACAGCTGGCACGCATGGCAGATGCAGGTGGCGGCCACATCATCGGGATCAGTTCTGTGGCCGGACGAATTGGTGCGCCACTCAGGACGGCTTACTCAGCTGCAAAGTTTGGCTTGATTGGCTACATGGATGCTCTGCGTACCGAGGTTGATCGCACTCACAACATCAAGGTGACGAATATCCTCCCGGGCTCTGTCGCAACGGACGTTTCACGAAACGCGCTGACGGGTGATGGGTCCAAGCGTGGCATGTCCGACGCGGTCATCGATGCAGGTGACGATCCCATGGATTGCGCACGCTGTATTTGGGACGCGGTGAATGCGGACAAACCCGAATACATCTATGCGAAAGAGATGGAAATGGGCTTGGCACAGATGCGTCATGGTGACCCCGATACCTTCTTTAACGCAATCGCCGATTTCGGTGCGCAAACAGTTGCCGCCTATTGGAAAGAGAAGGAGGGCGCTTAACGCTCTCTGTGAATTAATGACCGTGTCTTAAGTATCGACCCCGTCAACGACCGTTCATTGATACCCTCCCAACGACCTGTCAGCAGGCCAGTGCTTTCGAGGCAGGTCTGCTAAATTCTCGGGGCGGATTACTTTGTGTAATCAACGTGTTTCAGAGCCTTAGACGCGTAAACGCCCGCGACTAGAAAGATCAGATTAATTTCGATCAGCTCTGTGCTCCGTCTACCCCTTTTCGTCGTATAGCTGTCCATGCAGGTAAAGCCCGCATCGTGAAAAGTGCACATCAAAATACTGGTAACGATTGTCACTTTTCTGTAACTTCGCGGGTTCGATATCCGAAAGTGGCAATACTTTTTTACGAATATTTCGTAAACATTTATTGACGGAAGGTTGTCGTAGGCGGAGTAGCCACTCCAAAACATCATGAAGCTCTAAAGGAGAGTGATTGTGAATACATTTTTCCCACGCAAAAAGCTGGCAATTCTGGCTTTAGCTGTCCCTGTAGCTATGGGTCTTCCCCTCCAAGCTGCTGCTCAGGATAGCGACCTCGAGGAAGTCATCGTAACGGGTACTCGCGTTGCTGATCGTTCAGCGGCAGACTCACCCGTTCCTGTAGACGTCATCACCGGATCTGAATTCCGTGATAACGGCTCAACTGACATCCAAGACATGCTGAGAACTTCGGTTCCTTCATTCGATGTAAACTCTCAGCCCATTAGTGACGCGGCCACGATTGTTCGCCCGCCAAACCTTCGCGGTTTGTCACCGGACAACGTACTTGTTTTGGTAAACGGTAAGCGTCGTCACCGCGGTTCTGTGATTTCATTCCTCGGTGGTGGTATCTCCGACGGTGCTCAGGGTGTTGACCTCGCGGCAATCCCGTCGCTTGCACTCAAGCAGGTAGAAGTACTTCGTGACGGTGCATCGTCGCAGTACGGTTCTGACGCGATTGCCGGTGTAATGAACTTCCTTTTGCGCGACGACGCAGAAGGCCTCGAAGTTGTCACACGCTATGGTTCAACCTTCGAAGGTGACGGCACTAACTACATGGTTTCTGCCAACCTAGGCTTGCCTCTTGGCGACAATGGTTTCATCAACATCACCGGTGAAGTCCGTGACGTTGAGGGCACAATCCGTTCAGTCGTTCGTAGCGACGTTCTGGCAGGCATCGCAGGTGGTTATGCGCCGGTCTCTGACTTCCGTGCTATCAACTCTTACACGAACGAAGCGCCTCAGTACTGGGGTACACCTGACGTAGAAGACGATAACAAAATTTTTGTTAACGCAGCCTTTGAGCTGAACGACTCTACTGAACTGTATGCTTTCGGTAACTACGCAGAGCGCTCTGTTGCAGGTGGCTTCTACTACCGTAACGTTGTTGGTAACGGCAGCGGCGGCGGTCAGCGTGGCGGTGTATATCGTGGTCCACGTGTTGATCCTCTGACAGGTATGGCCTCTGACGCAGACGATGCAGTCGCTTCGGTTCTCGTCGGTGATATGGACGGTGGCAGTAGCTGTATTGACGGTATTCCATTGCCCGGCAATGGCGTTATACCTGACGCAGGTTTCTTAGCCTCTGTTACAGCTGACGCGAACTGCTTCTCG
>CBFHQN010000018.1:0-24636 GCA_965657765.1 Luminiphilus sp.
ATGCCACATTTAATACCCATAGAAACTGTCCTTAGAGGTCGTCTTTTGTTTTGTCGTTACTGTGTAATTGCGTCATGGCTTTGACGTCATCGCCTGCCATGAGGAGTGCCAGTGCGCTAATGGCCTCGTCCTGAGACTGATCGATCAATGCCTGTTCAATCTTTGATGCTTTGTTGAGCACCCACGCCGATACTTTACTCGCTTGGCCCGGGTGACCAATACCGATACGTAGACGCCAAAAGGCACGACTCCCGCCAAGTGCTGGAATGATATCGCGAAGCCCATTGTGGCCGCCGTGCCCGCCGTCAAACTTAAAGCGACTTGCGCCCGGTGGCATATCAAGCTCGTCGTGAGCGATGAGGATGTGCTCGGGGCTTATTTGAAAATACTTGGCTGCGAGTCCCACGGCTTTACCGCTGTGGTTCATAAAGGTGTCAGGTATTAACAGGCGGATGTCTTGCCCGTTAACCATGCCACGCCCGATACGACCGGCCACCTTTTTGTCAGCCTTGAGTTCGATAGCATTGAGTTTTGCTACCGCCGAAACGAAATCGGCACCCGCATTGTGGCGGGTGCCGATATATTTTTCGCCAGGGTTACCCAGACCGACAATGAGTCGAATACTGGGCTTCACGGTTAGCTTTCGTCGCCGCCTTCAGACGCTTCAGCGTCTTCGGCTGAGTCGTCGCCACTTGCTGCAGCTGCTTTACCGCCACGTGGGGCAAGAACAGTTGCAACGCCGAGGTCACGATCCTCACCCAGCGCGAGTGCGGTTGACGTAACACCTTCTGGCAATGCCAGGTCAGAGATGTGGATTATCTCGCCCACCTGAACATTTACCATGTCGACTTCAATGAACTCCGGCAAATCAGCAGGAAGGGCACTGACTTCGACTTCATTCAATGTGTGCTGGATACGACCGCCACCCAATTTAACGCCTACACAACTCTCTTCGTTTACGAAGTGAAGTGGAACGTTCACTTTAATGGCCTTGTTCTCCTCAATACGCAAGAAATCTGCGTGCATTGGGAAATCTTTAGCGGGATGACGCTGAAGCGCCTTCAAGATCGCTTTCTCTTTTTTGCCATCATAGGCAACTTCGACGACCGCTGAGTAAAACGCCTCTTTTTCAAGATGCTTTTCAAAGTCCTTGCGGATCAGCGAAAGACTTACAGGGGCGCTGTCGCCTCCATAAATAATGGCGGGTACTTTTGCTTCGAGTCGGCGAAGGCGGCGGCTCGCACCTTTCCCTTCATCGCTACGAAGCTCGGCTTCTACTACAAAAGTGTCAGACATGGTCTGTCTCCTTTGAAAAAACACCCTCAAACCTGCGACCAGTTGGAGGGTGGGTGGGTTTACACTGTTTTATGCGTCAAACAGTGCGCTAATGGATTCTTCATTGCTCACTCGACGAATCGATTCTGCGAGCAGATCTGCGAGTGTAAGCTGGCGGATCTTTGAGATGCTTCTTGCTTCAGCGCTCAGTGGAATGGTGTCAGTGACAACCAATTCATCGAGCTGCGAATTACGTACATTGTCGAGCGCCTTGCCCGAGAGTACGGCGTGCGTGCAGTAGGCGACCACTTTTTTCGCGCCACGCTCCTTGAGCGCGTTGGCAGCGGAGCAAAGCGTTCCTGCAGTATCAACCATGTCATCGACCATGATTGCCGTGCGACCTTCGACATCACCAATAAGGTTCATAACTTCTGACTCATTGGCGCGTGGTCGACGCTTGTCGATAATGGCGAGGTCAGCATCATCGAGCTGCTTGGCAATTGCGCGCGCTCGAACTACGCCACCGATGTCGGGTGATACGACGACGACGTCTTTGTACTTGCTGGAAACAATATCGTCGTTAAGGATCGGTGATGCGTAGACGTTGTCCACGGGGCAGGTGAAGAAGCCCTGAATCTGCTCAGCGTGAAGGTCTACAGTGAGCACACGGTCGACGCCTACGCTGACCATCATGTCTGCGACTACCTTGGCTGAGATTGGAACACGAGAAGATCGAACGCGGCGATCTTGTCTCGCATAACCGAAGTAGGGAACAACTGCTGTGATGCGACCGGCAGATGCTCGACGCAGAGCATCGATAGTGAGCAGTAGCTCCATTAGGTTGTCGTTCGTCGGCTCACAGGTGCTCTGTAATACGAAAACGTCCTTGCCTCGGACATTTTCGTTGAGCTCTACGGTGATCTCACCGTCAGAAAACTTTCCAACCTTGGCACTGCCTAACTCGAGATAAAGACGACTTGCCACCTTTTTGGCTAGGTCGGGATTCGAGTTGCCCGTGAAGACCATCATTTTCGAAGACATGCGGGGCATCCTGCGAGTAGAAAATGGCTGGGGCGGGAGGATTCGAACCTCCGAATGGCGGGATCAAAACCCGCTGCCTTGCCGCTTGGCGACGCCCCAATAATTTGTACATGCTACTACACTGCGTAGCGGTTAATTCCCTCTGCGACGAAGGCCGTAAATTGGCCCGCTGCGTCGGCGGCCACTTGCTCCGCCGCCTCGCGCTCGTCGTAAGCGGCAAACACACAAGCGCCGCTTCCGGTCATCATCGCGGAGCCCCGTGCCGACAGCCATTGTAAGGCTGCTTTTACTGGCTCGTAACGCGCCTCAACCACCGGCTGAAGATCGTTGCGTACCGCCCCGCCGAAAAAGGCCGACACTGTAATTGCCGGAGTATTGCGTGTCAATTCTGGAGCGGTGAAGATTTCATGTGTTGAGACATGACAATTGGGGTAAATAATTACATACCAGCGATTTGGGAGCTCAATTGGTGTCAGCTTCTCACCTATACCTTCGCCCCATGCCGATTGCCCGCGCACAAATACAGGGACGTCAGCGCCCAAAGCTGCACCCATATCGGCCATCTCATCAACGCCGTATCCCAATGCTAGCAGCTTGTTGAGTGCAAGCATCGTGACCGCTGCATTTGAGCTTCCGCCTCCAAGGCCGCCGCCCATTGGGATGACTTTGTCTACAGTGACCGACACACCTGCGTCGCTCGGCAGGGACAGAAGATTTGCAGCGCGGGTTATGAGGTTGTCAGCATGGTTGACCCCGCTGAGATCGGATGTGAGGTGAATGCCAGGGGTTTCGCTTAATTCGAATCTAAGCGTATCTCCCCAGTTGAGCAGTTGGAAAACAGTTTGTAGCTCGTGATATCCATTAGCTTGCCGCCCCGTAACATGAAGAAACAAATTCAATTTTGCGGGGCTGAGCACCTCGAGGAAATCACTGGGCATTTTCGGTCAGTTCCCAACGGTTGATAACGACTTTTATTGCGATGTCAGCCGCTTGCACTTGAATGACACGTGGCGCATTGACGCCGTCAACCGACTGCCAAGCCGTCACCTCTGAGCTTACAGCTTTAGAAATGGAAGTTCCCCCAGTCAACGCTTTAGCTAGATCGGAGGGTGACAACAAAGAGAGCGCGCTGAGCTCTCCCTCGAGCTGGTGAGTCTGGATCGGCTGCAACGTTCCATCGGCCAATTTGTTGAATAGCACCCCATTTCGTTCATAGAGCTCAAGCTCTCGAATACCGAGTGTATCCCCAATGGTGATGATGTCATCTGCGGCTATATTATGGCGCCAACTAAAACGGAGTGACTGTTTGGCGTCTTCCGTTGTCACCAATAACTTGCCCTTAGCGGTCCAAGGCACTGTGAGTGGCACTTGGGACTCGGCTGAAATAGGTTGCGGAGTTATGGTGCGTGTTTGATGCATGCACCCGCTCATGGCCATGGTGATCATTAGCGTAATCAAAAGCTCCCGCACGTTCATTGCCGACTCACTTTGGGAGGGGTATTGCGAGTCGCATCGCAGTATCAATAAGCAAGGTGTTATTGGGCGAGGTTTTCAACTGTGCGGTCATCAAATCGCGTGCCTCAATCTCGCGCCCCACGGACCACAGTAGTTCGATCAGATGAGCGGCAACTTCAGGGTCGGGGTACTGTTGATATGCTTCTTTGAGAAGTACTTCCGCCTGCCGATTTTTCCCTAATTTGAAATAAACCCAGCCCAGACTATCAATGATTGCCGGGTTGCGCGGGTCTTTAGCAATAGCCTCCTCAAGAAGCTCGGCAGCCTCAGAAAATCGTTCGGTATTATTTGTTAGCGCGTAGCCAAGTGCATTGAGGGCGCCTGCATCTCCGGGAGTGAGTTCAAGAACACTTCGGTAGTCGCTCTCAGCAGCGTCAAAGCGCCCAGCTCTTTCCAGCAGATTGGCGCGTGCGTAAAGCATGCGCGTTGAATTGGGCACTGCCTCTACACCGAGGGAAAGTACGTCGATCGCCTGGGAGGCATCTATAGAAGTCAGTGTTTCAGCATGGAAGATAAAGTTGATTTCACGTGCATCAGGGTAGGACTCGCGATGCGCTTCGAAAAAGGCGTTTATCGCTTGTGGAGATCTTTCGTCCACCAATATCGCACTCGCCTCTCGTAAAGCGGTCGTGAGATTAGACGACGGGCCGACTTGCTTGAAGGATTCTAATGCGCCCGATCTATCCCCAAGACGGCTAAGAGCAATTCCGCGGTATAGGTTTGCTTCGTTGAGGCGCTGTTCCATCGAGATTACGCGATCGAGAATGACCAATGCTGCCGAGGGTTGGTCGAGTTCCAGATCAAGGAGCGCTGCTCCCATCGCGTAATCGGTATTTTCAGGCGCTATCTCCACCAAGGCATCAAACTGTTTCTTAGCGTCAGTCAGTCTCTGTTTGCCCATCAGGAATCGTGCGTATTGATAGCGCAAAAGTGAGCTGTTGGTCGCCTCAATGGCTTCGAGGAGATAGTCGAACGCCACGCGTTCATCGGTGCGTAATCGAATCTCAGTGATCAGCAGCGTCCCGCGCTCATGATATGGCTCGAGGGCGAACAGTTCTTGCAGGATCTGATCTGCCTCCTCGATCTTCCCCTCGCGCCATGCAAGTAATGCCTGAGCAAAAACGGTACGAGGCTCGTTTGGGTAGGCGTCACTGAGGTCAGTTATCAGCCCTCTAATCAGGACTTGGGTTTCGCGAGGCTGATCTTTGAAGCCATTTAATAGTGCGGCGGGATTGATGTCAGAAGAGGAGGCGAATGCGCGTTTTGCGTACGGGAGCGCTGTCACAATTTCTCCACGCTCGATTAAAAGCGCCGCTGCAAAGGTGGCCGCCGCACCGTCCTCGGGGGCCAAGTCCGACACACGCTGCGCCATTGTGAGCGTTGCCTCAGTGTCTCGCAAAAACTGCGCTAATTGCAGCGCGCGATGGGCTATGTCTGGATCAGCTATGGCAAGACTAGCTGCCTGCAGCTTTTCTAAACCAACCTTCAAGTTCCTCGCGCGGATCGCAAACTCAGCTTCGAGTAGCTGTTTGAGTTGAGCACTCGGCATGTCCGCATAGGGGCGCACGGAGCTTTCAGAAGTCACGTTTGAATCGACTGCCTTGGTCCTCATTGATCCATCGGTGATCAAGGTATTGTCCTCGGGCGCAGTCGCACACCCCGCCAGGGTGACAAATAAGGCGATAAATAAAGGTTTCGTCGTTTGCATAGGTGTAATAATGACATACCCGACGAATTCGGCACATGCCCGCATGTCTGCTAATTTGTCTGGTATGATGACCAAAAAATGTATTTTGTAATTTACATATATGACGTCAAAAATAATTGTCATTGGGGTTAACCACGACTCAGCGCCTGTCGATGTGCGCGAGCGGGTGGCGTTTGCGCCTGAGATCGTCCCCGAGGCAATTTCTGATTTGATTTCTTCTACGCAGCTTGAAGAGGGCGTGATTCTCAGTACCTGCAACCGAACCGAAATCTATGGTTGGTTTGCTCAGGAAGATCAGGCTGCGGCTGCAGGTGATGACGTTGTTCAGTGGTTGGCAAAGTTCCATGGGTTGTCGCCAGATGATCTTGCTACCTGTACCTATAGAAACTACGGCCTACCGGCGCTTACGCACCTGGTGCGTGTCGCTGCAGGGTTGAACTCCATGGTTTTTGGTGAGCCCCAAATTATCGGACAAATAAAGTCGGCGTTCGCCGTAGCTCAGGAAAGCGGCGGTATCGGCGACTCTTTAAGTAAGTTGTTTCCCGAGGCGTTCCGACTAGCGAAGCGCGTGCGCACCGATACGGCGATCGGCGAGAACCCGGTATCTGTTGCTTACGCTGCCGTTGATTTGGCGGGCCGAATATTTTCGGATCTTGGCAATCGGACTGCGTTGTTGCTTGGTGCGGGCGAGACTATCGAGCTTGTAGCAAGGCACTTAAACGAGGCAGGCCTTGGTAAGCTCATTGTGGCAAACCGGACACTAAAGCGTGCCGAGACGCTGGCCGAGCAATTTAACGCGGAAGCTATTTTACTCGCCGACGTAACGGAGCGACTGCCAAGCGCTGATATCGTTATCAGTTCAACGGCGAGCCAATTGCCAATCTTGGGTAAAGGTGCGGTTGAGGAGGCGATAAAAGCCCGTCGTTTTAGACCCGCGCTTCTCATTGATTTGGCTGTCCCACGAGACATTGAGCCTCAAGTTGCTTCCTTGTCAGATGTGTATCTCTACACCGTGGATGATCTGCGAGATGTCGTTGAGGAGAATGTTCGGCTGCGAAGCCACGAGGCCAACAAGGCAGACAAAATAGTTGCAGAGGGTGTTGTCGAGGTTGAAGCATCATGGCAGCTTCGCGCGTCCTCTGATGTAGTTAAGAACTACCGCGAATCTGCTATGGCCATCCAGCAAGCCGAGTTAGAGCGCGCACTAAAGGCGCTCGAAAGCGGGAAGCCGGCAGAAGAGGTGATTACTCGACTGTCGCGAGACCTCACGAATAAGCTCATTCACGCACCAACCGCTGGACTAAAACAGATCGCAAAAGAGGGCGATCGTGTTAATGTCTCGCGTGCAGCAGAGTTGCTGGGTGTGTCGTCCTCGATTCCTACAGACGGTTCGTCGACACTCCAGTAGCTCGGCACGTTGTTCAACTAGTTCGAGTCAAAGCGCTGACATGTCATGCGCGCGTTCGATTAAGGCCCTTAACTGTGAAATCGTCGCTTGTTACCAAGCTTGAATCCTTATCAGATCGTCACGAGGAAGTCGCGGCGTTACTGGCTGATGCGGAAACTGCTTCCGACCCCAATAAATTCAGGACACTATCGCAAGAATATGCACAGCTTGATGAAGTCGTGAAAGTCTATGACGGCTATCGTCGTGCGCAAGATGATCTCGAGGAAGCGCAGCTAATGCTCACTGACTCCGATCCTGACGTCAGGGAAATGGCTGAGGAAGAGGTGACAACAGCAGAGTCGTTTATGGCGACCGCCGAGGCAGAACTTCAGATCTTGATGCTGCCCAAGGACCCAAAAGACAAAAGTAATGTCTTTTTGGAAATTCGTGCAGGAACCGGTGGTGATGAAGCGGCCATCTTCTCGGGCGATTTGTTTCGCATGTACTCGCGATATGCGGAGAGCAAGCGCTGGGCAATAGAAGTGATCTCTGAGCGCGCTGGTGAGCACGGTGGGTACAAGGAAATCATTACGCGCGTGGCGGGTGAGTCGGTATACGCACATCTAAAGTTTGAGTCAGGGGCTCATCGTGTGCAGCGCGTTCCTGAAACTGAGTCTCAGGGGCGGATCCATACGTCAGCCTGTACTGTTGCTGTCATGGCTGAGCCCGATGAGATCGAAGAAATCGAAATCCGCAAAGAAGATTTGCGGGTCGATACTTACCGCTCGTCGGGTGCCGGCGGCCAGCACGTCAATACGACGGACTCGGCCGTTCGCTTGACCCATATTCCCACGGGCATTGTCGTCGAGTGTCAGGACGAGCGATCACAGCATAAAAATCGTGCCCGGGCGATGTCGCTTTTGCAGGCGAAGCTAGCGTCTGCCTCCGAGCAGCAATTGGCTGCAGAACAGGCGGAAGAGCGTCGCAATCTGGTAGGTACGGGTGATCGATCCGATCGAATACGAACCTACAATTATCCGCAAGGACGGGTCACTGACCATCGCATTAATTTAACCTTGTACAAGCTTGACGAGGTTGTACAAGGTGACTTAGATGCCGTGGTCCAGCCACTGCGGCAGGAGCATCAAGCGGATCTTCTTGCCGCGCTCGGCGAGGAGTAGGCGTCGGGTGAATGTAAAGCAAGCGTTGGCCGAGCAAGCAGGGTTTCGACGTGACGCCGAAGCGCTACTTTTGCACTGTCTGGGCCGCGAAGACCGGGCGTGGCTGATCGCTCATGACACCGATGAATTACCCGAGGCAGTAGTCACAGAGTTTGAGCAGCTGTGTCAGCAGCGTCGAAGTGGCACACCGCTTGCCTATCTCTTAGGGTTTCGCGAGTTTTGGTCGCTCAAATTGAAGGTCTCTCCTGACGTACTGATACCCCGGCCTGAGACCGAATATCTCGTGGAGTGGGCAATCGAAATATCCGAACGACAGGGGTGCTCGAGTCTTTTGGATTTGGGGACTGGCAGTGGTGCCATTGCACTCGCCATAAAATCTGCTTGCCCGCAGCTTGAGGTCACTGCCACCGATGCGAGTGCCGGCGCGTTAGCCATTGCACTAGAGAATGCAGAGGCACTTGGCTTACCTATCAAGCTAGAGAAGTCCGATTGGTGCAGCGACCTAGCTGAGCAACAGTGGTCAATGATCGTTTCAAATCCACCCTATATCGCGGCGAATGATCCACATCTTAGCGCTGGTGATCTCAGGTTCGAGCCCACGACAGCGCTTACCGACGGGGATGACGGGCTCGGTGCCATTCGAAGCATCGTTCATGCTTCACCCGGGCATCTGGAGCCCGGTGGCTGGCTGCTGATCGAACATGGATACGATCAGGCCGCGAGTGTGGCAAAGTTGATGAGCGAGCGTGGCTTTGGCAACGTGACGTTGCGGCATGACCTTGCAGGGCGGCCGAGGGTGACAGGTGGGTGTTGGGCAGTATGAACGACGAATGGTTGGAGCGTTATTCACGGCAGATTTTGTTGGCAGAAATCGACTTTGCCGGGCAGGAGGCTATCGCTGCTGGCTCTGTGGCCATTATCGGTTGTGGGGGGTTAGGTTCGATGATTGGCCTTTATCTGGCGGGAGCTGGAGTTGGGGCGATTACCCTTATCGATGATGACGTTGTAGAGGTCAGCAACCTGCATCGCCAGCTTGCGTTTCGCGAGACCGATCTCGGAAAGCCAAAATCCGAGGCGCTGGCGTGTCAATTAAGAGCACTTAATCGAGACGTTGCGGTAACGGCAGAGCGCTATCGCTTTGGGACTGACTCAGAACGTGACGAGGCATCCCTTACAGGCGTTGATTTGGTGCTCGATGCAACCGATAACCTAGAGACACGTCATCATATCGAGGTCATAACCCGTGCCCTAGGTTTACCGTGGATCATGGGGGCCGCTACGAGACTCCACGGACAGGTTGCAGCGTTTAGTCGATCCAGAAAAGAGGGGTGTTATCAGTGCATAGCGCCCGCGACTGACGCGCAACGGATAGCGGATTGCCGGAATGAGGGGGTCTTAGGTCCCGTAATCGGTGTCATTGCCGCGTGGCAGGCGCAAGACGCGTTGATATGGCTGGCAGGGAAGGTAGCGCCTGCGTGGGGTGTTTTACGGGTTTACGATGCCCAAGAGCAGCGCATCGATAAGCTTGCTATTGGCGTGGCCGAGGGATGCGCCCATTTGTAATGGCGCTGGGTACGTTGCCGAAGTCCTTTCTTCCCTGGCGACGATTCTCTCTAAGTAAACTCAAGTGACTGTGATCTTGACTAGAATTCGATGGGCCTCATCGTGATGTCCTCTTTGAGGAATCGACACTGGTATCGGGTTCTAACGTATGCGTGGCAAGTCACCTTTTTAAAAGGCAGTTACTGACTTTGAAAGGTAGTCACTGACGCCTTGTGAGTTACTCACTGGCGTCGCTAGGCTTCGGCGAGAAAGTCTTTGGGTAGCGGTTGTCTCAAGAGACCTATGAGTTTGATAGCGATCATGCCCGAGGCCACGCCAACGCCGACAATGATGCCTACCCAGAAGCCCGCTGCACCGTCCGACGCGTTGTCGGAACTCATGATGCCGAGGTAATACCCGAGAGGGAGGGCGATCAACCAATAGGCCACCATGGAGGCGATAAACGGGAAGGTTGTTTTTTTGTAGGCCCGCATCGAGAACGAGCCCACAATTTGCACGGCGTCGATCATGACGAACAGGGCGGCAAAACTCAGTAGGCGCACTGCAAGCACCGACATGTCCGTCGACTGTGTGTAAACCGATACAATGAGGTTGGGTAGCGACAGCAATACAACTGTGGTTGCGGCACTCACCGAGACTGAATAGATGATCCCCGCCTTGAGCGCGCGGTAAACACCGGGCTTATCCTGAGCGCCTATTGCATGGCCCATCCTCGTCGCCATTGCGCCACCAATAGCGAGCATGGGGATGTAGAACATATCCCAAACATTGAATGCGATTTGGTGGGCGCCAATAGCGACATCACCCAGTGACGAAACTAAGAGAGCAATCCCCGTGAAAACAGCGGTTTCGAGAAACATGGTGGCACCGACAGGGAACCCCAGAACCAAAATTGACTTGATCGCAGTAGGGTCAGGAGCAACGGGTGTCCACGGTGGAAGGTACTGTTTGAGGGATTTTTTATTGAGTACGTAGACCGTAATAATGATGGCCGACATCCACATTGAGATAGCCGTGGCAATTCCGCAGCCCTTGGCTCCCATGGCCGGAATATCGCCGAACCCAAAAATAAACATGTAATTCAGAGGTATATTTGCAAAGAATCCTATTACGGCCGCAACGGCAAACGGTGACGTAATGCCAATCCCTTGTGTGTGATATCTGAGCGCCATAAATATACCTATGGCGGGCAGCCCGAACGCCACCATGCGAATGTACTCCCCAGATTTTTGCGCTGTAAGCGCATCTATGCCCAGATAGGGAAGCCCGACAGGGCTGACGTAGCACACGGGTGCGACGAGCAAACTGAGTAATACCGCTACCCAGAGTGATTGGGGGAGTTGATCTCTGATGCGTTGAATACGGCCGGCGCCAAAGTCCTGCGCAATGATGGATGACGAGGCAAACATCATTCCAAGAACAATCAGATACAGCGGCAGCCAGATATGAAACCCAATGGCGATCGCTGCTAGGTCTTTATCTCCAAAACGGGCGGCCATGATGGTGTCGACGACACCTGTACCCATCTGCGCTGCCTGCGCCAGTAACAGGGGCCAGCCGATGCGCCAGAGTTGCTTCAGCTCGGACTTAAGTGTTGTAGATGTTCGAACCATGAAGCCTCTCTATCGATGCGACTCAGGTTATCACGAGGGCGCAACAGCGGTCCTGCATTATTGGTCGTGCAGAGGACGATATTCGCTGCAATGGTCCGACAGATGGGATCGAAGAAAACTATCAGCCCACAGCCCACAGCCCACAGCCCACAGCCCACAGCCCACAGCCCACAGCCCACAGCCCACAGCCCACAGCCCACACACAGCCTACAGCCCAAAGTCTTAGGCCCAAAGCCGGTGGTCAGACATTGAAAATCGGGATAATCCAGTCGGCTCTCCATGAGTGGAGCCCATTTGCAGAACTCTTGACGGTAGATGGCGGCGAAATAAGCGGGGTGTTGAGGGGGCAGTGTGCTATGCTCCGGCCACTTCTATCAGGACCGATTTGCAATTGTCTGAAAACACTGCCCAAACGTCAGAAAATACGGCACCCGCGAACGACGATATCTTATTCGAATCGCTTGATCTCGATGACTCGCTGATGCGGGGCATCAAAGGCCTCGGCTTCGAGAAATGCTCGCCGATTCAAGCAAAGATTTTGCCTTACACACTCGAGGGACATGATGCTATTGGTAAGGCACAAACTGGAACCGGAAAAACCGCTGCCTTCCTGATTACCTTATTCAACGATTTACTCAATAATCCAGTTGAGGGTGAACGTTATCTTGCTGAGCCCCGTGCTGTGGTGCTCGCACCCACTCGCGAGCTGGTCATGCAGATTGCAGATGATGCCCGCGAATTGGGTAAGCACACGGGTCTGAATACGGTCACTCTGATCGGTGGCGCCGACTACGCCAAGCAACTCTCCAAGGTAACCGATCGCGTCACCGATATTGTCGTTGCGACACCGGGGCGTTTGATCGACTTCATACAGCGTGGCGACATGTTCTTAGATCGCGTGGAGTCACTCGTTTTGGACGAAGCTGATCGTATGCTTGATATGGGGTTTATTCCTCAAGTTAAGCGCATCGTGAGGTCAACACCGAGAAAAGAGGATCGTCAGACCTTATTGTTCTCCGCCACGTTTAGTCAGGACATTATGAACCTTGCGCAGCAGTGGACGTTTGATCCCATCACCGTCGAAATCGAACCAGAGCGAGTCGCTACCGAGAATGTAGACCAGCGTGTCTATCTTTTGGAGAGCCGAGATCGACTCAATGTTCTCAAGCGGATTCTTGCCGAACCCGAGGCTACGTCGGTCATCGTCTTCGCAAATCGTAGAGATCAAGTTCGTCGCGTCTACGAGAGACTGCAAAAGCAGGGGCTTGAATGCGGCATCTTGTCGGGAGAAGTTGCACAAGTTAAGCGGACTAAAACTCTTGAGCGCTTCAAGTCCGGTCACATACGCGTGCTGATCGCAACCGACGTTGCGGGACGAGGTATCCACGTCGATGGTGTCAGTCATGTTGTTAACTACGATCTTCCCGAGGACCCAGAAGATTATGTTCACCGCATAGGGCGAACTGGGCGAGCGGGTGAAAAGGGGATTTCCATCAGCTTTGCCAGCGAGGACAATGCCTTCCTTCTACCGGAAATTGAAGCACTATTAGGTGAGCCGTTGAAGTGTTCTCAGGTACCTGAGGATTTGCTCGCAGAGTAGTCCATTAGTCTGCAACTAATCCAGATGCGCAGGTTATCTCCGGTCTACGCCTGCTATCAACCCCCCTTATTGACCGTCCTGAGGCGCGCTAATCTCCTTATCATCCCCTCATGAGGTCGAGTTAATGTGCGAACCCCATGCTGAAGGTGTTGCGTTGCTCTCGAAGTTAGCTATCGGAGGTGTCTCAATTCCTCGCACCACAGTAGAGTCGCACCCGCGACGGCCGCTGGGATAAGGATCAGATTTACGATAGGTAGTCCGGAGACAAAGGCCACCACGGCGCCGAAGGTAATCGATGTTGACCGTCGCGCACTGCAGGCGTCGCGCACTTCACTGAAGGGGAGGCGATGGTTGTCCATTGGGTAATCAACGAACTGCAGGGACATCATCCACGCGCCAAGCAAAATCCATAAAAGCGGCGCAACGATGTTTACTGCCGGAATGAAGCTAATAATGAGCACTAACAGCGCCATCGGAATGTAGTGCATGATTTTCTGAATCTCGCGGATAAATCCCCTTGGGATCGCGAGCACTGTTTGCAGGGCGGATGAATCATTGACGATACGCTCGCCGGTCACGTGTTCCTCGACCCGTTCTGCCAACAAGCCGTGAAACGGTGACGTTAAAAACAGCACAATGAAGATCGATACATAGCCTGAGAGCAGCGTTCCGAACAGCCAAATGAGCGGTGTGACTATCCAGCCTAAGAACTCCCAATCGCCCACAATATTGCTGCTGTATTCGATATAGAGTCCCGATATGGCCTGGTAAATGGCGCTGGCCATCAATGCAAAAACAGTGACATTAGCCAGCAGTGGGATGATCACGAAGCGACGAAGCCCCCGTTGTGTGAGTAACCCCATACCTCGGAAGAAGTAGCCAAACCCTGAAAGTGAATTCGCCATTAATACTAGTCTCGACCAAATTTGTTGCGCGCTGAAACGCATCTCTTACGTATGCTGTGACTATACTACGAAGCGGTGGCTGTGGGATGAGTCCGATTCTTTTACGATTCATCGTTCCACCCACGCGTCAACGAAATAGACGCCAGACTTCAGTTAATGATGAGAGGCCAAATCGGTGCAGGATGACGATTTATTTGCCAGCGAAATGAGCGGCGTTAAGCCACTCAATCGTGAAGCACGGGAGCGATTGGTAAAGGCGGATCGGACTGACCGTGCGGTCAGGAGACAGGCTGCTGTTACTTCACCTTCGCGATCTGATAACAAGCTGACGGACGACGGGATACCCCCACTCGACGCATGGTATGTCCTCGAGTTTAAGCGCCCCGGCATACAGAATGGCGTTTATCGCAAGCTACGCCTCGGGCATTATGACATTGAGGCTCGTTTAGACCTTCACCGTATGACAGTCGCAGAAGCGAGAGTTGAGATCTGGTCTTTCTTCAAGGAAGCTCGTCGCCTCGGTCTTCGAACCTTGCTCATTACTCACGGAAAAGGCCTGGGTAACAAGGAGAAATCGGGCTCCGGTATTTTAAAAGGCTATGTTGACCGTTGGCTCAGGGATATCGAGGACGTTCAGGCCTTCCACTCTGCTCAGCCTCAGCACGGTGGTACAGGCGCTGTTTATGTCATGCTTAGAAAGAGCGAGGAAAAAAAACGCGAAAACCGCGAGCGCTATCTCAAAGGGCGCGTGCAGGATGTCTAACTGGGTAATAGCTCCCCATTAGGCACAACCGCCCGTGGAGTAATTCTCGTTAGCTGAGTTTGTCCTTAAGCAGTTGATTAAGCATTTGAGGGTTAGCCTGCCCTTTCGAGGCTTTCATCGCCTGTCCCACAAAGAAACCAATGAGTTTTTTCTGCTTTCCCTCATCCGCTGCTCGATACTGCTCAACCTGCGCCGGATTATCGGTAATAAGATCGTTAACAATTGTTTCCAACGCACCAGTGTCGCTGACCTGCTTAAGACCTTTTTGCTCGATAATCTTATCGACGTCGGACTCCCCATCCCACAGTGCATCGAACACGGTTTTTGCCATTTTGCTAGATAGCGTACCGTCATCGATTCGCGTAACGAGGTCCGCAAGCGCCTCAGCGACCAGCGGGCTTTCATCAAGTGTTATGCCCGATTTATTTAGATTCGCACTGACGTCGCCTAATATCCAGTTCGCCGCTGACTTGGGGTTGTTGCAACGTGCGGACACGGCTTCGAAAAACTCTGCTGTCGCTCGATCCTGGGTCAAGAGCGATGCGTCATATTGGCTCAGCCCGAGCTGATCTGTGAACCGCGCTCGCTTGACCGCCGGCAGTTCGGGAAGTTCTGCTCGGATCCGTTCGATGGTTGCGTCATCGACAACTACAGGCAATAGATCGGGGTCGGGGAAGTATCGGTAGTCATTCGCGACTTCTTTTGACCGCATTGAGCGCGTCTCATCCGCATCGGGATCGAATAGCCGTGTTTCCTGGATAACGGCTCTGCCACTCTCAAGAATGTCTTGCTGACGCTCAGCCTCGACGTAGATGGCTCGCTCGATAAAGCGGAAGGAATTGATATTCTTGAGCTCCGTGCGCGTCCCGTATTCCTCTTCGCCCTCAAGTCGTAATGAGAGATTGACGTCACAGCGCATCGAACCCTCGGCCATATTCCCGTCTGAAATCCCAAGGTAGGTGACGAGCGCATGCAAGGCTTTGAGGTAGGCCACGACTTGGTCGGCTGTTCTGAAGTCGGGTTCGGTTACCACTTCCAATAAAGGAGTGCCTGCTCTGTTCAAATCGATGCCCGTTTGATCAGGAATCGCATCGTGTACCGATTTGCCAGCATCCTCCTCGAGGTGTGCACGCAGAATCCGGACTGGGAATATCGACCCATCTGGCATGGGTACGTCAAATACGCCTTCTTTGACGATAGGCTCGAAGAACTGTGAGATTTGATAGCCCTTAGGAAGATCGGGATAAAAATAATTTTTCCGGTCAAAGCGCGAGACTTTGCCGATCTCGGCTCCAACACCGAGTCCAAAAATAATCGCTTTAGTTACCGCCTCGTGATTAAGCACGGGCAGCGTTCCCGGAAGTGCCATATCGAGCGGGTTAGTGTGATGATTTGGATCGGCACCAAAGGTGGTTGAAGAGGACGAAAAAATCTTCGATTGCGTCGCGAGCTGAAGGTGAACCTCCAGCCCCATCACTTTTTCCCAGTGCATCAGTGACGTTCCTCCATGGTTGGCGTCAAGCTGTGCCATGTTGTTCGCTGTTGAAATTGGTGTGCGAGTTTCAAAATATCGACCTCGCCAAATCGGCGGCCGATCAATTGCATTCCAACGGGAAGGCCGCCAACGAGACCAGCGGGCACACTCATTGCAGGAAGGCCGGCAAGGTTCGCCCCGATGGTGAAGACGTCTTCCATGTACATGTCTGTGATCGACTTGGACGTGTCATTTAAAACAAAGGCGGTGTTCGGAGCGGATGGCCCAGCGATCACATCGACCTGCGATAGTACATCTTCGTATTCCTGCGCGATGAGTCTCCGTACCTGTTGTGCTTTCATGAAATACTGATCGTAAGACGCGGCAGAGAGCGTGAAAGCGCCTACGAGAATGCGACGTTTGACCTCGTCCCCAAATCCCTCACTACGGGAGCGGAGATACAAGTCTTGGAGGTCGGTTGGGTTCTCACAGCGGTAACCGTAGCGCACACCGTCGTAGCGCGAGAGGTTCGCTGACGCCTCGGCAGGTGCGATAATGTAATATGTTGAAACACCGAGCGACGTAGAAGGTAGTGATACCTCAACCAATTTGGCGCCCATGTCCTCGAGTTCCGCGAGACTCGCTTGAATGGCCGCAGCAACACCGGAATTCAAATCGCTTGAGAAGAACTCTTTGGGAATACCGACTCGCATGCCTTCAATCGTGTCTGTTAAGTGCGAGGAGTAACGAGGTACGGGTTGATCTGCACAGGTTGAATCGAGTGGATCGGTACCGGCCATAGCCTCGAGTACTAGCGCGCAGTCTTCCGCGGTTCTTGCCATTGGCCCCGCTTGATCCATCGACGAGGCGAAGGCAATCATTCCGTATCGGGATACTCGCCCGTAGGTCGGCTTGAGACCAGTTATGCCGCAGAGTGCTGCGGGCTGTCTGATCGAGCCGCCTGTATCGGTGCCCGTTGCGAGAGGTACAAGGCCTGCCGCAACTGCTGATGCCGAGCCGCCTGACGAGCCGCCGGGTACCCGAGATGTATCCCAGGGGTTTTTACAAGCGCCAAAATGACTCGTCTCGTTCGAGGAGCCCATGGCGAATTCATCCATATTGCATTTGCCAAGCGTGACCATACCCGCCTGATCGAGTCGTCTCACGACGGTAGCGTCATAGGGAGCAACGAAGTCGGCAAGCATTTTCGACGCACACGTGGTGGGTAAACCCTGGGTGCAGAAGATGTCCTTGTGCAACATAGGTATCCCGAGTAGCGGGCTTTCCGCTCCCTCTCGTCTGGCCTCATCAGCCTTTGTCGCCGCGTTGATCGCGCGCTCTTCGCTCGAGGATATGACTGCGTTCAGTCCAGGGTTCAGATCAGAAATACGTTTGAAAGCCTCGCGTGCGAGCTCAACGCTGGAGACATCGCCCGCGGCGAGTTTGCTGCTCAGACCGGCAACCGTTTCGTAGGATGTCGTCATTAATCGATTACCCGTGGGACAAGGAAGTAATTTTGTTCAGAAGCCGGCGCGTTCTGCATAAGGCTTGCACGATCGACCAACGTGGCGACGGTGTCGGCGCGAAGCGGCTGCGTTTCCATGCAAGGGTTGACCATGGGCGCTACTCCCTCGGTATTCACAGTGGTGAGTGCCTCAAAGAGTGCCAAGGTCTGATTAAATTCTTCGGTGACTTTGTCTACGTCGCTTTCAGCAATGGTAAGACGCGCTAAATCAGCCACGTCTCTGACTGTTGTTGTCTGAGTCACGGTGCTACCTACTAGATCTTGGTTGAACCGAGAAACTACCACAATCCAGCTTGCTCAAAAACTGTCCGATTGTTACATTTCGCTGAGATATCGCATTACGCTGGCTTGGGCCGGTTTTCGGGAGTAAAAGCACCCGAGTGATCGATGAGGGGGCTCATTGATTACGATGTTAATGAAGCACCAATCCATGGGCAAAAAACAATGCTAAAGCGCTTACGAGGGATGTTCTCAACCGATCTATCGATCGACCTCGGAACGGCTAACACCCTGATTTACGTGAAAGACAGAGGGATCATTTTGGATGAGCCCTCGGTGGTCGCGATTCGCGTGCACAACGGTCAAAAATCGATTGAGGCGGTTGGCACAGAAGCTAAGCGTATGTTGGGGAGGACGCCCGGCAACATCACGGCGATACGACCGCTCAAAGACGGTGTGATCGCTGATTTCCAAGTTACGGAAAAAATGCTGCAGCATTTCATTTTGAAAGTACACGATCAGCACTCTTCGTGGCTGAGACCCAGTCCTCGCGTGCTCATCTGTGTTCCCTGTCTTTCGACCCAAGTCGAGCGTGAGGCAATCCGCCGCTCTGCCGAGGGTGCTGGCGCCCGAGATGTAAGACTCATTGAAGAGCCAATGGCGGCAGCAATCGGTGCTGGCCTTAAAGTCGAAGAAGCGATTGGTTGCATGGTTGTGGATATCGGTGGTGGTACGACTGAGATTGCTCTGATCTCACTGTCTGGTGTTGTCTATAGAGATTCGATCAGAGTAGGTGGTGATCGCTTCGATGAGGCGATTGTTGCTCACGTGCGTCGTCGTTTCGGTTGCCTTATTGGTGATGCGACGGCCGAGCGCATAAAGCAAGAGGTGGGTTGTGTCTGGGTGAATAGCGAGCAGCGCGAGATAGATGTGCGCGGTCGCCATCTCGCTGAGGGCGTGCCCCGAACCTTTACGCTTAACAGTACTGATGTCATGACTGCGCTTGAGGAGCCGGTGGATGCGATTATTCGCGCGGTGAGAATGGCGCTCGAACAATCACCACCTGAACTGGCGGCGGATATTGCCGAGATGGGCATCGTACTCACTGGCGGTGGCGCTCTTCTGCGAGATCTTGATGCCCGCATTGCTGAGGAGACGGGCTTGCCTGTTCTTATCGCCGAAGATCCTCTTACCTGCGTCGTGCGTGGCGGTGGTATGGCGCTAGAATTGATGGACAATTACTCACTGGACCTTATGTCGACCGAGTAAAACTCCAAGGTTGACGCCACCTGAGGAGCTTGTCATCGCAACGCTTTTTTCACGTCCAAAATATCTCACGCTAAGACTTCTGACGCTGGTCTTACTGGGTTGGGTACTGGTGGCATTAGTGCGTGAGACACCGCTCTTAAAGACGTTGAACGGCTGGGGCGCTGATATCAGCGAGATATCGTTATCGATTATTGAAATACCCAAAGGGCTTGTTCAGTCTGCGATCGATTACTCTGAGTCACGTGGACAAATGCGAGCACGGATTCAAGAGCTCGAAGACCGGAACCTCATCCTTAGTGCAAGAGCTCAGCGCATGGAGGCCCTAGCGGCCGAAAATATGCGATACCGAGCAATGCTGAATTCACCTGTGGCCGAGGATGCGACGATGACCGTAGCGCGCATTATCGCTGTTTCGCCTGACCCTAATAGGCATCTTTTGACGATTGATCGAGGCGAGCGCGACGGGATCAGCGAGGGTGCTCCCATTCTGAATGCAGATGGCGTGATGGGGCAGCTGATACAAATTGGTGCTTCCGCGAGTCGAGCTTTGCTCGTTACCGATAATCAGCATGGCCTACCCGTATTGAATAATCGAACGGGGCAACGGGGAATTGCTGAAGGCGTAGGTCAGTTCAATCGTTTGCTGGTGAGAAACCTGGCTAGTACATCTGAGGTTGATGAGGGTGACTTGTGGGTAACCTCAGGCTTAGGGGGGCGCTTTCCTACTGGCTATCCGGTAGGTGTCACTGTTGGGACTACAACTTCCGCGGATGCAGCCTATCTGACGGTATCGCTCGAACCACTCGCAAAGCTCGACGTCGAAAGTCACGTGCTCATTCTGACTAGCGCTGGGTCTGAATAGGCATCTTGGCATGATGGATCAGCGCAATGTTTATGGTTCGATGTTGTGTTCTTTTGTGCTCGCCACATTGTTATTGCAGTCCATCTACACCCCGACAATTGGCGCCTGGCTGCCGAGAATCATCGAGCTCTGTGCCTGTTACTGGATTATTACTTCACCTGCGACCTTTGGGATCGTTTTCGCTTTCCTCGTCGGCGTTCTCGTAAGTTTACTCGAGGGTAGCTTTATCGGGAGCGCGTCGATGGGGCTATCAGTAGTTGCGTATGTTTTACTGGGAAACATTCATACCATCCGACAGCTCGATGCTATATCCCAGTCGCTACTAATCTCTCTTTTGATTGGGATTTACTTGGCATGTCACCGGCTGACACTGTCACTGGTCGGCGTGTCGTCAGATGGTTTGTTTTACTTATTATCGGCCACTGTATCAGGGCTCATTTGGCGACCGTTTTCCGAGGGTCTGGATCGGATCAGGTTGCGGTTGGGGCGGTTCTTGTGAGAGTCACGCGCGTATGAGGGTAACCTTGGCCAGTGCAAGCCCACGTCGACGAGAGCTGCTAGCACTGCTATTAGAGGACTTCGATTGCTTTTCGGCTGATATCGATGAGACGCCCAAGTCGGGTGAGATGCCTGAAGACTATGTGCTGCGCATGGCGGTGGAAAAAGCGTCATCGTTACAGAATCAGCAAGGAGCGGTCATCGGATCGGATACGGTGGTGGTTTTATCCGGCAATATTTTGCAAAAACCGGTCTCTATTGATGAAGCGCGGGGAATGTTGAGGGCCTTGAGTGGTCAAACTCATCACGTGATGACAGCAGTTGCGATCCTGACAAATGGTGAGTTGATGACGACCGTATCTACAACCGAGGTAACGTTTGCACCACTAGAGAAGCCGCTTATTGAGGCCTACCTCGGCACGAACGAACCTTGGGATAAAGCGGGCGCCTATGGCATCCAAGGACTGGCTGGATCTTTTGTGCGTTCTATTAATGGGAGTTATAGCTCGGTAGTTGGTTTGCCACTATGCGAGACGAGAGAGTTGCTCGAAGGCACGGGTATTCGCACACGGATGGCCGGCACGCATGCTTGAGCGAGCCTATCGGTTTACCGTTGGATTCCTGTGGCGCACTTTGCTGGTCCTCCTTGTTGGGCTTGCAGTAGCCGTCAGCGCAACAACCGCGCTTTTATCCATGTTGCCCTCGGTCAATGAGGCATTGACCGAGACTATCGAGGCGCGAACCGGCTTTAGCGCCCGTATAGGATCGCTGGAAGGGGAGATGTCTGGTTTTAAGCCAAGGCTAACAGTGGTTGATCTCGCTCTTTACCAGGGGTCCTCACAAAGCACTGCTGAAGACGCATTCCAGCCCGGCTCAAAAAGTGCACTCCTGGAGACCCTGATTTTCCAAGCAGGTCAGTTACAGATAACGGTCAACCCTTGGCGAAGTCTGCTTCAACGCCAGCTCATCTTATCTGAGATGAAGGCGCGCAATATTGAAATCCCCGCACGGTTAGAGAATGCAGCAGGGAGTATTGTGATTCCCATCGATCCCGGCATCTTTGCCAGCGAAATCGAAAGACTTACTTTGCAAAACACCCGGGTAATGCTGCTTAGAGATCAAGGCGAGGATGAGGATCAGCTTCTGCTCGAGGTCGATCTTGATTTAAAGCGTGACGGCAGTTTACGCGAGCTACAGCTCAGTGCGCGTGGCAATGGTGATCTCACAATTAATGCGGCTGGGTCAGGGGTTGGTGATCCTTTTGATCTTCGCGGTTTCAAAGGAAATATCGAAGGGCAGGTTACCGCAACTGACATTGCAGCAATGGCCAGATTTTTCGATCTCCCGATATCTGGACGCGGGGATATTCTTTTTTGGACAAATGCGGCCGACGGTGTGTTCGCATCGACGTTTCAAGCTGACGGTAAGGTATCCATCGAGACCAATGGAAATTCATCGAACCAGATTGCTTTGTCCGTACTGGGCGTCGCTGAATCGCAAGGAAGTGGTGCCTGGCTCAATATGAGTCATATCGATCTAGCGTTAAATAGCTCGCGCTTGGTTCTTGAAGACATGCACCTCGGTTTGTTCGAGGATGAGTGGTCGCTTGTCATGAACGACGTAGACGTCTCAGACACTATCGCCACTGTTATCGGTACCAATTTAGTTCCGAGAGAGATCGTCGAGGTCGTCGAACCGATGAATCCCTCAGGTCGAATTAATGCCATTAGCATTTCTGGGGATTACCGACAATTGGGCATTCGCAAAGCGGCCATTGATATTCACAACTTTGGCATCGTCGAAAACTCACCATTGCCCGGCATCACCAATCTGTCGGCGACGGTTGGCTATGAAAGCGGCGTCGGCACCATACAAATCCAAAGCGATGATTTTTCTTTTTCGATTCCTACCCAGTTCAAAGACCCACTCGCGCTCGGGAGTGTTTCAGCGATTGCTGATTTCGTCGTTGCTGAAGATCGAATCCTTATTCAAGATGGCCGCTTTTTCAGTGACGCAGGAGATTTTATTGCCAAGGGTTTGATCTCTGCGAGCTTACCGCTGAGTGCAGACAGCGCAGCTGCCCCAGAGATGAGCGTTGTGCTCGGCGCAGAGAGTGCACCCTCAGATCGCGTGCTGAAGTTCACGCCCTACAAGATTGATGCGGAGGCCTATCGATGGATGCAGGCTTCCATTGGCGACGGTGCTGCCAGGGACGTCGGTTTTGTGATGCGCGGTGGCCTGCGCCGCCAGGATTATCCCTACAGAGCTATCCAGCTATCGGCTGTCGCGGATTTAAACACCGTACAGCTGATGCCGGGTTTGCCACCTGCTCGCGAATTGAAAGGACATGTCGCCGTTGATAACGCGTTGGTGACGTTTGACCTTGACTCCGCAAACGTGGGCAAATTAGAAGTACCCTCTGCGCTGGTTCAGGTCGGAAGAGTCGGGGCTGTTCAGCTCCTCGAGACGAATGCTGACGTGGTTGCCTCTGTTCCTAACGCTTTCGATGAAATTGCCGCCATACCCTATGTGCCTGACAACGTGGGTGCTGCCCTCAGGCGTCTAAATACGGACGGCAAAATGACCGCGAAGTTTGAGTTGGCCCTGCCTATTAAAGGCGCTCCTCGAATACCAGAAATAACAACACGTGGTGTTGTGAATGATGCAAAGTTCTCGTACCAAGGACTGCCTTTCGCAGTAACCGAGCTGTCGGGAGACATTATTTATCAATATCCTCAGGGGATCTCAGGTGGGACCCTGACCGGTAAATTTTTCGACGACAATATAACGCTCAACTTAGATCCGGGGGCTGTCGATCTCGGTTTGGCGGCGATTGGATTTTCGTTGTCTTCACAAGCGAACTTATCGGCCGCAACCCTCACTGGATTGGCTAACTTAAAAGTGCCAGAACCCTTGATGTCTGGTGGCGCTAACGTTTCAGTCGCGTTCCAAGCTGGAGACGGTATTCGCCTAAACGTGATGTCTGACTTAGTCGGTCTTGAGAGTGCCATGCCAGCGCCTTTCACAAAAGCCAGAGACGTGTCCCAGCCGCTGCGCTTCGATCTCGATATGTCGGATGCGCCCGAGGCGGTAATTAGTTACGGCAATGTGCTGTCCGGTTACGGGGTTCTTAAGTCTGACGGCTGGTCTGTGATTGCTGAAGTTGGTGTCGACTCAGAGGGTGGGTTGGCAGCGGCTTCTGCTTTGCCAGTGAATACACTCGAGGTCAATGGCCGTCTAACTGAACTCGATTTGGCGGCTTGGGCTGCCACGATGGGCCTTTTAAACCTGTCGAATACGGGTAGTGACTTCACGACTCAATGGAACCAGCTTGCGATTGATCGATTAGCGTTGGGACCGGGTGAGCTGGTCGGCCTTGTCACTAGCGGTCAATTTAATGGGGAGAAGCTCGACGTGGCTCTAGAGAGTGACTTTGTCTCAGGCGCAGCCCAGTACAGTCGCGAGGCTCATCTGATCTCTCTCCAGCTCGATACGGTTGATTTGGATCGGCTGCCTGATTTTAAAATCGATTCTCTGTCAACTAATTCGGGAGGTGAGCCGGTAGTTGAAGTCACTGGAGAAGGGCAAGAGCAAGCGAATAGAGCAGATTTACCTCATATCTCCACTGCGATAGCGGCACTGAAGTACGAGGGAGAGAGCTTGGGCTCGATTGGCTTTGAGCTTGATGCTTCCCCCGATGGTGTCAGTTTGACCAAGCTGAGGGGTGTTATTGACGGTGTGACCTTTAGTGAAGGGAACGAATTTGTTTGGCTGCTGGGTGAAACGCCATCCACAAGAGCGTCAATCAACCTGCAACTAGGAGGTTCAGAATCTACGCTTTCGACGGTGAATACAGATTCAGTGGTGAACTTTGCCTCGGGCAGTCTCGTCAGCGAGCTCTCATGGGCGGGTTCGCCGATGGATCTCTCCCTGGCCGCTGCGAGAGGCCAGGCCAAGCTCGAATTGAATAATGGTTCTTTCCTGCCTGTATCAGCACAGGCAACGGGACCGCTTCGCTTTATCAGTATCTTCAACCTAGCGGGTCTGGTGCAGCGTGCAAATGTTAATCAGCTGTTTGATCCGGGGTTGACCTTCGACAAGGCAACAGGTGACCTATCGCTGGATGGTGAGCGTGTTGTGATCAACAAATTCGCCATCAGAAACGGAGGGGGTAGTTTGGATCTTGGTGGTAATTTCGATATTGCCAGTGAGGTTATTGATGCTGAACTGACCGTTAC
>CBFHQN010000019.1:0-23943 GCA_965657765.1 Luminiphilus sp.
GCGGCCACATCCCATTCACTGCAAGGCGACGTTCGCGGATATACATCGGCAACACCCGAGATCACATCGCAGAACTTCACAGCGCTTCCGGAGTTTACGCGCTTAACGTCTGTAAAATTTGTAGACAAGCTACCCATCAGGGCCTCTACGCGTTTCGGCGAATGGCGGTGACTGGCCAGCATGACCATGGGCTCAGACGCGTTGTATGCAGTGGTTTGAACAACTCGGCCAACGAGGCCCTCGCGCTCCCGAAATATCGCGGCGCCATTCCCTACGACGCCCATCCAATGTTCTTTGAGGCAGGGTATGGAGATCACCCCTAATTCGGACTTACCCTCAATGACAAGCGCTACATTTATCGTGAACTGATCGGTCTTTTCTATGAATTCTTTGGTACCGTCTAGCGGATCAATCACCCAGCACGCGCGCCATCCGCGTCGCGAGGCTATATCTTTGGCCTCAGACTCCTCTGACAGAACGGGGATCCCAACCGCCATTGATTGCAACTGGCCTGTGATCAAATGGTGTAGCGCCGTGTCCGCCTCGGTGAGCGGTGTCGCATCCCCTTTTTTTACAACATCCAACTCATCGGCTTTTCTGTAATACTCTCTCGCAATCGCAGACGCCTCGTCCAGCATGGCTAGGAGCTCCGAGAGCAGTGCCTGCAGTGACATACCGCAAGGCGCGAGTACGGTCTCAAGTTGCGCGTTACTATTTTTTTCAGACCACCACATAAATTTTCTAACCGATACGATAAAAGCAGACTAACACTTGATGAGAGAGCATAGATTGATAGACCCGCTGTACGAGCAAAATGTTCCACGCGTAGACTGGACAAAAGCTGACCACATTCTGCTCGACATGGATGGCACACTGCTCGACCTCGCATTCGATAACGATTTTTGGGGTCATCAAATCCATGCGCACTACGCAGCACTCCATAAGGTTAGCTATGAAGATGTGGTCGCTAAATTTGAGCCAATTTTTCGCTCCGTCGAGGGCTCACTAAGCTGGTACTCCACCGACCATTGGACCAAACAATATGGCTTCGACATCATAGCTCTGTCGAAAACATTCAAGGATCAAATTCGCTGGCTGGACCACGCCGAGCAATTTCTAGTTGGCTTACGTAATAGCGGAATAAAAACAACGATTCTGACCAATGCACATCCCGATATCGTGGAACTCAAGCACTCAGTTGTTGGCATTCGCGACTACGTGGATGACGTTATTAGTAGTCATGAGATCGGCTACGCCAAAGAGCATCCGCTATTTTGGGAAAGCGCCTTTGCAATGAAGGAAATATCGAAAAACGAGATCAGTGATGATCGCGTGCTCTTTTTCGACGACTCGCTGCCCGTTCTTAATGCAGCGATTTCTGCCGGCATTCATTACTCAGTTATGATTTGCGCTCCCGACAGTACGCGCCCGAAAAAAATGCCTAGCACGCGATACGCCATAA
Source organism: Luminiphilus sp. (assembly GCA_965657765.1). Lineage (GTDB taxonomy): Bacteria > Pseudomonadota > Gammaproteobacteria > Pseudomonadales > Halieaceae > Luminiphilus. Next base: position 1,463 of record CBFHQN010000019.1, read on the forward strand.
CTAGCTTCGATGACATTTGGCCGCAGATATCAGCGGATACACTCGCCTGATGGAGCGTCTCAGAGTAGACAAGTGGCTGTGGGCTGCACGTTTTTACAAAACTCGATCGATTGCCAAAACAGCCATCGAAGGCGGCAAGGTTCACCTTAATGGCCAGCGAGTAAAGGTATCCAGAGAAATTTCGATCGGGGAGCGCCTAACGGTCAAGCAGGGCTGGGACGAAAAAGAAGTCGTTGTAAGAGCGCTTAGCGATCAGCGAGGACCTGCACCGATTGCCCAAACCCTGTATGAAGAGACACCTGAGAGTGTCGAGCGACGCGAGCGCGAGGCGCAGGCACGAAAAGCTGCGGGCAGTGCAACTGCGCGTCCAACCCAAAAACCAGGAAAGCATGAGCGGAAAGCACTTGAAAAACTGCGGAAGCAATTCGATCTCTGACGCGTCGCTTTATAACTTGAGTGACGCTACTCGAGTTGGTCTCGTGAGATCCACACTGACGCGTTGTCGAGAGAAGCTGTATTCGAGAATGCTCTCACGAAGATAACGAAAGGAGCCAGAGAGAAAGGCCCCGAGAAAACTTGCTCTCACACTTATCTAAAACAGCATTCGCTGTATGCAGTTATTGGCACATCCATCACTTTTCTGGGCCGCATTTTGATGAGGCACAGGTTGGAAACTCCACTTCCACAGACCTTCAAGAATTAGCAAGCTTCAGAGCCTGTATAATAGAGAGAGCTTCCTAGTCAGTCCGATCTGATTCCCCATCAGCGGACAGGTGCCCCGCCGTGATGCGGTTACGTCCTGAGGTTTTACTTTCATAAAGTGCGTCATCGGCCGCCTGTAGCAACTGATCAAACTCCAGCTCCCACTCAGGCACGCAAGAAACCACACCAATGGACACAGTGACAGATTCCGCAGTCAATGATTTTTCGTGAGGAATTCTGAGATTCAGAACACCTTCCCTCACCCGCTCAGCCACCTCAAGCGCGGCAGCAAGCTTCATGGTTGGGAAAAACATGGCGAACTCCTCACCCCCCATTCTAGCGGCGAATTCCCCGGAGCGATTCGTCATTTCAAGCATCACGTTCGCAATGCGCTGAAGCACTTGATCGCCGGCGGGGTGACCGTAGTTATCGTTGTAGGTTTTAAAATGGTCAACATCGAGAACAATAAGGGAGACCGGCAGCTGAGCACGCTTCATCCTACTAAGCTCATCGTTGATGATAATATTGACTCCCCGACGGTTTCGAAGCCCTGTCATTTCATCGATCGTTGCCTGCTCCGCCAGTTGCTTCCTAGCGTCTTGCAGCTGCAAATTCCGTGTCTTAAGGCTTTCTGTAAGGGTCGATAAATCCTTACTCATTGCCGCCCTTTCCAAACTGGTCTCAACCATCTCAGAGAAGGACTTGCTCATCCACTCGCTGGTGATAATCAGAAACACCATGAGCGCCACGAGTAAAAGGGCAAAGCCTGCGTTAAATGGTCGTTGGTCGACATGCAAAGCAAGCCACATGGCGATCACGCCAAGCGAGCACACTAGCTGCGCAAGATAGGCGCCCCGAATGACCACCGATACGGAAATATTGACTACTGAGATGATGGCAACAAACATCACGCATAGATAAAAAATCAAATCGGATAGATAAGCATCCAAACCTATCAGTGTCGCCGACCAAATGACTCCCGTGATCACCGAGTACGTAACAAGCTCTTTTAAAACGGTGGGGCGCTGCGAAAAATGACGATTGGTAAGAAGTGTTTGATTAATCCGTCTCGACCACCAGAGATTAAGGGCAAGTAGCGAGACTGCCCAGCTGACAAGATAAAGCGGCTCAACTGCGAAGAATGCCGCGGCGCCTAAGCTCAAGATGCCTAGAAGCTGCGTTCCAACACCTGCATAGCGCCCTCCACGCAACTGCAACTCGAGTTTCGCGGAAACGATCTGGTTATCTGGTATGCGACGTTGGTATAGCATCGGCAAAAGTACCCTTGCACTCTCGACATAGGTTATCGATTATGCACAAACTGGCCGCTTGGGCCTACACGTCGTTCGCGTCTGAGAAAGGTAAGTGAAAATGCTGAGGTTCGCCTGGGCAACAGCCCTTGCTACGCTGCTAGTACTGGCTTGGAATCTAATGGTCTTAGGTCCAGCCAATCAAGCGGCCTCCTGCGCCCAGCTCGAGCTCGAATTCGAATCAGCAGATTTCAAAGAATCACTGCCAGAGGCTCCAGCGCTCATTATCGGCAATCAGAGAGTTCGCTACTGGGCAATGCCGCCATCATCCGTTGGCGCGCAGGCGTCGATCCGCCGATCAGCGGCAGGCTTAAACCCCGCTCTGATTAATAAGTGCTTCCCACGATTAGTGGGTTTTTATCAGCCGACATTAGTGGTCATCCCTGTCGACACCGCTCATGCCGTCAGTATTGATCAATCAGAGCTCACAACTGCACTGCAAGGAATCATCGACCAACGCACTGAGTATTCTTTAGACTTTGATTTGTGGGTCGTAGCCCCTATAACCACGCCGCGTTATGAGTTGACCGATAAAGCGTTGCTCGAAGAGGTTCGGACCGCGGGCGCCAAGTGGGCGAACAACAAATTCAAAGTGCACTGGCTGGATCTCCAGTACAATTTTACCGACGAAACAGGCGCCGCAGACCCAAAACTTGTCTGGCCAAACGGCAACACACTGAACGAAGCCGGTTATCAGAGGTTGACGAACGCACTTGTCGCGATTTCAAATGAGCGTAAATAATAACTTACAGGTATAGTGTCAAAATGAATTTTGATCATCTACCAACAGAAGCCCCCAACACACCGGTTCTAGATCGCGTGGATGTGGCGCCTGATGCCATCTCTGATCTCAGCGGCGAAGAGTTAGTCCAGCTCGCTAACGAATTGCGCGAGTTTTTGCTCTACTCCGTATCCACAACGGGCGGTCACTTTGGCGCAGGCTTGGGGGTTGTCGAGCTAACGATTGCGCTACACCACGTCTTCAATACCCCGGACGACCGAATCGTTTGGGACGTAGGTCATCAGTGTTACCCACATAAAGTACTGACCGGACGTCGACAGCGCATGAGCTCAATGCGCCAGAAAGGTGGCTTAAGCGGATTCCCTAAGCGCAGCGAGAGCGAGTTCGACACCTTCGGTGTGGGCCACTCCTCAACCAGCATTTCGGCCGCCATGGGCATGGCACTGGCGGCACGACAACAGGGTATTGATCGTAAGGTTGTAGCGGTGATTGGCGATGGTGCGATTACAGGCGGCATGGCCTTCGAAGCACTGGCTCATGCAGGCCACGAACGTCCAAATATGCTTCTGATTCTGAATGACAACCAAATGTCGATTGGCCATAATACTGGCGGTCTTGCGAGCTATTTCGCGAGAATATGGGCGACGCAAACCTACCTCACCCTCCGTGAGACCTCGAAAAAGTTGCTCGAGCACGTCAAGCCAGCCTGGGATCTTGCGAAGCGTACCGAAGAACACATGAAAGGCATGGTAGCGCCAGGAACCCTCTTTGAGGAGCTCGGCTGGCATTACATTGGACCACTGGACGGACACGACCTGCCCTCATTGGTTGAAGTACTAAAGCGCGTCTCATCGCTTAGCGGGCCACAAATTCTTCATATCCGTACGATCAAAGGAAAGGGCTTCACACCCGCAGAAGAAGACCCTATTGGCTATCACGCTTTGGGTAAGATTGAGCCCAAAAAGGACAAACCGGCGGAGGCTGTTACACCGGCACCTAAACCCCCGAAGTATCAAGATGTCTTTGGACAGTGGCTATGCGATACCGCAGAGGTTGATCCTCGTCTCGCCGGAATCACACCCGCCATGTGCGAAGGCTCGGGCATGGTTAATTTTGCCCAGCAGTACCCTGATCGCTATTTTGATGTTGCTATTGCGGAGCAACACGCAGTCACACTTGCGGCAGGTATGGCATGTGATGGTGTGAAGCCCGTGGTTGCCATTTATTCTACGTTCCTACAGCGCGGCTACGACCAATTGATCCACGACGTAGCGCTGCAAAACTTAGATGTGACCTTTGCCATCGACCGCGCAGGTCTTGTTGGCCAAGACGGTGCCACCCACCACGGTGCTTTTGATCTGAGTTACATGCGGTGCATCCCCAATATGATTATCGCGGCGCCGAGTAATGAAAGCGACTGCAGACAACTTTTAGTAAGTGCTTACAATCACCCCGGGCCCTCAGCAGTAAGATATCCGCGTGGTGAAGGAATCGGTGTAAGAATTGAGTCAGAGCTCAAAGGCCTCGAGATAGGGAAAGGCGAGATCGTCCGTCAAGGCGCTGGCACTGCTATCGTGAACTTCGGTGTGTTGCTGACCGAGGCCATCAAGGCAGGTGATACGCTTGATGCAACGGTTGCGGATATGCGCTGGGTGAAACCTCTCGATACAGATTTACTGGATCAGCTCGCCTCGTCGCACGATGTGCTCATTACGGTGGAGGAAAATGCTCTCGCTGGCGGCGCTGGTAGTGCGGTTGCTGAGTATTTTTCAGAGCGCGGCTTAACTTGCGAAGTTCGCCATATCGCGATTGATGATCGCTTTATCGATCACGCGGGCCAAGGTGAAACACGAACCGACGCGGGTCTGACCGCTGAGGATATTCTCGCCAAAGCGTCGACGGCTTCGGGTAGACTTCAAGCTCAAACTAAAGCGGTAGCATCATGAGCAGCGAAGCCCCAGGCGAAGGTACTAGCAAAGGTACAACCGAAAAAAAGAAACTCAGTGAGCAAATCGATGAGCTGACCGCCATCGTCAGAAAACTCGAGGATCCCAACATCGAGCTTGAGGACGCCCTTGCAGTTTATGAAGCAGGCATGACGATTGCCAAGGCGGCGCAAGCTGCACTTGAGGACGCCGAGCAACGTATCGAAACGGTGTTGGCAACACACGCCTCTTCCTGAAACGACAGGTAAAAACCCTGAAATATGGCGCTGTCATCACACATAGTTTGTAGCGATCCCGGCCTCGAAGCGGCGCTCACCTACGCACTCGAAAACCCTGGCAAGCAATTGAGAAGTCGATTGTGCAGAGAAACCGCTGCGATGGTTGTAAATACATCGTCCGGTGAGGCATCGGTTGCTGCTGATTCGATTGAGAGTGCAGACCGCGTCGGTGAAGCGATTGAGTGCTTGCATACCTACTCACTGATTCACGACGATCTACCTGCGATGGATGATGACGATCTTCGCAGAGGCAAACCCACAGTCCACAAGGCATTTAATGAAGCCACAGCGATACTTGTTGGCGATGGCTTGCAGGCGTTTGCCTTCGAATGGGTAACTGAGACCGAGGGTCTCTCTGATACTCAGAAAATCCAGTTGATAAAACTCCTCAGCAAATCGGTAGGTTTCGACGGCATGGTCGGTGGACAGGCCATGGATATTGCCGCAGAGGGTAAATCTCTCGACGTTGCCGCCCTCAAAGAGGTTCACCTGAAAAAAACAGGTGCGCTCATCGAAGCATCGGTACTGGCGGGTGCCATTTGCGCAGGCGCCAACGAGACCCAAACGGCGGCATTGCATCAATTCTCAAGAAATATTGGCCTGGCCTTCCAAGTGATGGATGATGTGCTAGATGTCACCGCCTCTTCCGAGACACTGGGTAAAACAGCGGGAAAAGATATTGCGGCGGAAAAATCGACCTATGTCGCCTGCATGGGAGTAGCCGACGCGCGTGCTTACGCAAACCAATTGCTCGACGAGGCACTCGCTTTACTGACACCTTTTGGAAAGGCCGCTAACTCACTGAGCGCGTTGAGTAATATGCTAGTCCACCGCGATAGTTAGTGCTTCCTCAAATTGCCGTGAGTAAATGGAGCAGATAGCCACCGGCTACGAAAGGAACTGTTACCAGGGCGGCAACCACATCATCGAGCATTACACCCAAACCACCCTCAATCTTGTTATCGACCCACCCGACCGGGCCCGGCTTAACTACGTCGAAGAGCCTGAAGCCCATAAAACTTAAGAGTAGTAAGAGGTTCGTATCAACTGCACCGCGCAGGAATATATCGAGCAATGTAACGACTAGGCACTGCCCGACGACCTCGTCAATCACAATCAAACTTGCGTCATGCTGCTCGAGCGCCGCCTCAACGGTATTGGATGCCCATACTCCCACCAAAAACAACAGGCCAATGACAAGCGTCGCTTGCCATAATGGTACGGAGAGTAAGATATAAGCAAGCGGCAGCGCTGCTAGACTCCCCACTGTGCCCGGCGCAACCGGAGACAGGCCGGACCCAAAAAATGTGGCCACTAACATCGGAAATTTGGTTTGTTCAGCGGAAGTGGTCATAGCCTTCCCTCTCTACTGCTTGATTACAAACGACGCCCTCGCCGGCCTTGACCACGCCAATAACAGTGCACCCATCAGGTAGTGATTCAAATTCAGGAAGTGAGAATAGCAACTCAAAATCCTCACCGCCTGTGAGTGCCAGCGTCAGGGCGCGCGCTCTCCCAATACTCGCCACTAATGCTTCGGACAAGGGAAGCTTGGCGCTATCTATTACCAACTTACACCCGCTAGCATCTGCAATGTGTGCAGCATCGGCAAGTAGACCGTCGGAGACGTCTATGCAACTGGTTGCTTGCCCCAGAAGATCCTTGCCAAGGTCGATTCTCGAGGTGGGTCGACTAAACCGCGACAAGAGATACTCCTGATCTTCAAACTCGACATCCAATCCTCGCTCCTTTCCCTGGAGCATAGACAGACCAAAGGCAGAATCTCCCAACGTTCCGCTGACACATAGGAGCTCACCCGGGCTGGCGCCTGATCGCAGCAATTTCTGACCGATTGCACACTGCCCCATCACAGTCACAGTGATAGACAGAAGACCACGCGTGGTGTCGCCACCAATTAAGGGTAGGTCGAAGTCACTACTCGCGGCGGCGAGACCTTGCGAAAACCCGTGCAACCAGAGCGCATCATGCTCCGGCAGGGAGATTGCCAGCGTCATTCCCAAAGGGCTTGCCCCCATTGCGGCAAGGTCACTTGCTGCGGCGGCAACAGACTTATAGGCGATGTCTTCTGGGAATAGGTCGTCGGGAAAATGCACCCCTGATGTGGACGTGTCAGTAGAGACAATGAGCTCACAGCCCTCATCAACACGAAGCGCTGCCGCATCATCACCGACTGAGAGCAGGACGTTCTCACCCGCACCAAACGATGAGAAATACTGTGTGATTATCGAGAACTCGCTCATGGTCAAAGCTGTTGGTACGGATAATTTCCGCAACCAGCAACGCGTGACAGTAACTTAACTATCTGAGAGCTCATGCGGTCTGAGTGACGACCCGACCTGATCGAGAACGCCATTGATGTAACGGTAGGAGTCGGTTGCACCAAACTTCTTCGCAAGCGCAACGGTCTCGTTCAGAGTTACTTTTGCGGGCACGTCGATGCGCTCCAAAAGCTCGAAAGTACCAAGACGCAACAAGTTACGCTCGATGCAGTCCAGTACGTCCAATTCACGATCAAGATGTGGAACAAACAGCTTGTCCAGCGCTTCTGCGCGCTGCGTTATGCCGACCAGCAACTCGTTAAAGTACTCGGTATCGACATTACTGAAATCATTGTCCGTGCGAAATTCCGCCTCAATCGAAGACGGTGTCGCCCCAGTCATAGACCACTGGTAGAGCGCTTGGACACAAAAATGCCGCGCGCGCCGTCGCTGCGCGGCAAGAACATTGATAGCTGTCATTAGCTGTTAAGTGCACCCAAGAGGCTGACCATCTCAAGCGCGCTTGTCGCTGCTTCAGCACCTTTATTGCCTGCCTTGGTTCCTGAGCGCTCGATTGCCTGCTCAATGGAGTCCACAGTCAGTACGCCAAAAGCGATAGGCACACCTGAGTCGAGCGACACTTGAGCAATACCCTTCGTGCACTCACCGGCCACGTGCTCAAAGTGTGGCGTTCCCCCGCGAATGACTGCACCCAGTGCAATGATCGCATCAACATCACCTCGCTTGGCCACGGCCTGACAGACGAGCGGGATTTCAAAAGCACCGGGTGCTCTAACAATATGGAGCTGATCTTCACTCACACCGTGCCGCTTGAGTGTATCGATGGCCCCTTCAAGTAGGTGCTCAACCACGAAGCTGTTCCAGCGACCAACGACTAAAGCAAACTTTCCCGATACACCGTGAAGCTGACCTTCAGTGGTTGCGATTGATTGTGATGCCATTCCTCTTCTCCTCGTCACGCGCCGTGCGCGGCTTATGGCTCTATAAACTCAACGACTTCCAGCCCGAAGCCTTCAAGCGCATTGTACTTTACTGGCGACCCCATGAGGCGGATTTTACCAACACCTAAGTCGCGCAAGATTTGCGCACCCATACCCACTTGCGAGTACCCCACCGAGCGCTGCTGTGAATCATCTAATGTTTCACGACCCAATACCGCGTCCACTTGAGCTAAAAGCTCGCCATCAGTTTCATCTTTGTTGATAAAAACAACGACGCCGGCCCCCTCTTCGCTAACACGAGCCAAGCTCTCTTGGATCGACCACGAAGATCGATCCGGCGCTGATATTGACATCAAATCTCTGAGCGCAGACGTTGTGTGCACTCGGACAAGGGTGGGCGTGTCCGCGGAGATATCACCTGTGCTCAGAGCCATGTGGATATGCCCTTGGGTGCTTTCTTGATAGACAGAAAGCAAAAACTCACCGTGTCCTGTTTGCACCATACCGCCTCTAATCAACTCAACAGTGCGCGAGTGATTCAGCCGATAGTCAACAAGATCTGTTACGCGACCAACCATCAAATCATGGTTATCGGCGAACTCGACCAAAGCTTCGGCATTCGCCATTTCACCCTCTGAGTCCAATACCTCGGCAAAGACGGCCGCCGGCGTGAGACCAGCAAGCGACGCAAGATCAACACCAGCTTCAGCGGCGCCCGTTCGAATAAGAAGCCCACCGTTCAAGGTCGCCACGGGAAAGATATGCCCGGGCTGCACCAAGTCAGAAGGTTTCGCATCCGGTGCTGCCGCAACTCTAACCGTGCGTGCTCTGTCAGCTGCAGAAATACCGGTATCGATACCCGTGCTTGCCTCGATGGATAGCTTCACTGCTCCCGAGGTCGCAGGGTCGACCATGGGTGGCAGGTTGAGCTGCTCACAACGTTCCTCTGTCAGCGATAAGCTCACCAAACCGCGAGCCTGTCTTGCCATGAAGGTAACGTCGTCAGGCTCGCAATACTCTGCAGCCATTGCCACAACGCCTGTTTGCTCACCATCGCTCTGGTCAAGCACCAATAAAACTTTTCGACCTCTTCTGAACTCGCTGATCAACTGATCAGCGGATGCTGGAGGGACTGAATCAATCACTGCGATACCCCGCATTTTTGAGGGTGTCTAGGGTAACGCCATCGCTCGTTGGCACAACACCTGATTGGAGCAAACGTTCTAAATAGCGGGCAATAATATCCACTTCGAGGTTGACCTCGGTGCCCACAGCGTACTGACTGAACACCGTCTCCTCCCATGTCTGAGGGATAATATTTAAATCAAAACGCGAGCCGTCAACCGAATTGACGGTGAGACTAGTGCCGTCAATACAAATGCTGCCTTTTTGGGCGATGTATTTTGCGAGACCCGCGGGTGCCTCAATGGTGACACGCCAAGAACGCGCATCGCGCGTGAGCGCGACCACCTTTCCCAATCCATCAACGTGACCACTTACCAAATGCCCGCCAAGCGCGGTGGTCGGCGTCAGTGACTTTTCGAGATTCACTGCACTACCGATTTTGATTCCCTTGAGCGATGTTAAAGATAGAGTCTCGTTAGAGACATCCGCCCAGTAACCGTCACCTGGAAGCTCAGTCACGGTTAAACAAACGCCATTAGTGGCAATACTGTCGCCTAGCTGGACATCTGCAAGCGGGAGCTTGCCGGTCTTTATTCTGAGTTTGACATCGCCATCCGCGGGTTCGATGGCGGCTACCTCACCCACAGCTTGAATGATTCCGGTAAACATAAATATCTCTCTTCGTATCGCGCTTCGTATCGCGCTTCTTATTCCGCTTAGGGGGCAGAGCCTAGTTGTCGTCGGCCGCACGCAGGGTAATACGCAAATCACCACCAATCAGGTCGTGACTTATTATTGAGTATCTTGGGGCATCCGTGAGCTTTTTAAAGACCGCCGAGTGAACTGGCCGAGCGTCAGCACCTAACATACTGGGCGCCATATAGATTAGCCACTGATCGATGAGCCCTTCCTGCTCCAACGCACCCACTAATGTGGGGCCCGCCTCGATCAGGATCTCATTGGCACCTTTATCGCCAAGAGCTGTTAAAACCCCCTTGAGATCGACACCACCCTCATCGCCAGCGACCTGAATATGACTCACCGTAGGCGGCATCGCTGTATCCGGTGTCGCACCAGAGCGCGTAAACAAGTAAGTGGGCGTTTCACCGCCGACTACTTTTGCATTGGGCGCAACAACAGCGGACGAGTCCACCACCGCCCGAGCCGTTGGACGCGCAAGCGCGCGCTGCCAGTCATCATCTGATAACCGATTTTCACATCGCCGCAGCGTCAGCGCGCAGTCATCGGCCTCGACCGTTCCGCGTCCCGTAAGAATCACGTCGCTTTCCGCACGCCAAGCCTGAACATCTTCTCGAGCAGCCGGACCCGTAATCCACTGACTCTCGCCTGAGGCCATAGCCGTTCGTCCGTCCGCAGACATTGCCATTTTTACAGTGACTCTGCCCCAACCCCGCGATAGGCGAAGAAAGAAACCGCGCAACTCCTCATCTGCCTCAGCCTCGAGGACACCTGTCCTTACCTCAATACCGGCAGACTCAAGCTGCGCAATACCTTTACCTGCAACTCGCGGGTCTGGGTCACCGCAAGCAATTACGACGCGAGACACCTCGGCCTTGATGAGTGCTTCGACGCAGGGGCCGGTGTGGCCTGTGTGGGCACAGGGCTCGAGCGTAACGTAGGCCGTAGCGCCCTTTGCATCGACGATTTGGGAAAGCGCATGAACTTCTGCGTGCTGTTGCCCAGTGGGATGCGTAAATCCTGAGGCAAGAAACTGATCATTCTTCGTCAGCACGCACCCAACAGCTGGGTTTGGGGCCGACCATACGCGCGCCTTGCGACCCACTTTGATCGCCTCTGCCATCCATGCTTCATCTGAACTAGGCACGTTCGAGCTCAGTTCTGAGGGTCCGCCTCGAGCGAGGCAATCGCGTCACGAAACTCAGACAGATCCTCAAAGCTTCGATAAACCGACGCGAACCGAACGTATGCGACTTGGTCTAAACGCTTTAGCGTTTCCATCACGAGCTCGCCGACAGCACGCGAGTCAATTTCTCGCTCTCCCGTCGCTCTCAAGCGATTTTTGATCTGCCCTAATTCACTCTCAACGGCCTCAACGGCAACAGGGCGCTTTTCTAGGGCCCGCTGCAGACCGGCGCGCAACTTTTCTTCATCGAAAGGCTCACGACTGCCATCTTGTTTTATAACGCGAGGCATAACGAGTTCGGCGGCCTCGTATGTAGTGAAGCGCTCGCGACAATTCACGCACTCGCGGCGGCGACGCACCTGGCCACCGTCAGCCACCAATCTCGAGTCAATGACTTTTGTGTCGTCTGCGCCGCAGAATGGACAAAACATCGCTCTACCCCCTAGCTTATTTTTCTAATCGTGTTTTCTTAGTCCGCGTATACAGGGAAACGCGCACAAAGTACTTTGACCTTCTCGCGCACTGCATCAATGACCGACTCAGGATCGCTCGACTCCAAGCCTTCAAGCACGTCACAAATCCAGTTTGTCATTGCCTGCGTTTCCTCATCGCCAAAACCGCGGGTGGTAATGGCAGGTGTCCCCAAGCGGAGACCGGAGGTGACAAAGGGCGAGCGCGGATCATTGGGCACTGCGTTTTTATTCACCGTAATGTAAGCACGACCTAGCGCAGCGTCCGCGTCTTTACCGGTGTATTCCTTGTCTCGCAAATCGAGGAGCATCAAGTGATTGTCGGTACCGCCGGAGACCAGATTAAAGCCGCGGCTTGTAAACGTCTCTGCCATTACTTTCGCATTGCGAACGACCTGATGTTGATAATCAACAAAGGCAGGATCCATCGCCTCTTTGAAAGCAACTGCCTTCGCAGCGATGGCATGCATTAGCGGACCGCCTTGCGCACCGGGGAAAATGGCAGAGTTCAGTTTTTTGTGAAGCTCTTCATTGTCACGCGCCAGGATCAGTCCCGAGCGCGGGCCACGCAATGTTTTGTGAGTGGTCGTTGTAACAACGTCAGCGTGAGGAATTGGGTTTGGGTACACGCCGGCAGCAACGAGACCGGCAACGTGAGCCATATCAACCAGCAAATAAGCACCTACCGCATCAGCAATCTCACGGAACTTCGCCCAGTCCATAATGCGGCTGTAAGCGCTGAAACCACCAATGATCAGCTTGGGCTTGTGCTCCAACGCGATCTTCATGAGCTCGTCGTAATCGACCTCACCCGTCGTGTTGTCAATGCCGTACTGAACCGCGTTGTAGATCTTGCCCGAGAAGTTTACCCCGGCGCCGTGGGTAAGGTGCCCACCGTCTGCAAGGCTCATTCCCATGACAGTATCGCCAGGCTGAAGCAGCGCGTGGAAGACGGCGATGTTTGCGCTTGATCCAGAGTGTGGCTGCACGTTCGCATACGCTGCACCAAACAATTCCTTGGCACGCTCAATCGCCAAAACCTCTGCACGGTCAACGAACTCGCAACCGCCGTAGTAACGCTTACCGGGATAACCCTCCGCGTACTTGTTAGTAAGGACACTCCCTTGCGCCTCAAGAACACGTGGGCTTGCGTAGTTCTCCGAGGCGATTAACTCGATATGCTCTTCCTGACGCTGCGCCTCCAGCGTCATTGCATCCCAGAGCTCGCTGTCGAACGATGAGATGGTCTGTGAGGATGAGTAACCGTGACCGGTGGGCGTCTTCGCAGCCTGATTCATGGGGTGTGTCTCCTGGGGAAAGGGGCGCAAAACTGTGCGCAAAAATCGACGATGTGGGCATGATAGCGCAGCTAAACACAGCATGCAGTGGAATCGGAAGTTTTACCCAGAGTTGCTTTAATTTAGATCACCGGACTGTCATATTTCTGACATAAAAACGTAACATAGGTCGTGGATTATCGCGATATTCACCAGAGTAAAACAATGAAAATTAGTATTTTTGGTAGTGGCTATGTTGGGCTGGTACAGGCAGCAGTATTTGCTGATGTAGGCCACCGCGTCATTTGCATGGATATCGATGAAGCGCGCGTCCAGCGCTTGCGTGCGGGCGAAGTCCCGTTTTTCGAGCCCGGCCTCAGCAATATGGTGCTGAAAGCAGTAGATGAGGGGTTGCTCACCTTCACCAGTGATACGCGGACCGCCGTGCAAGATAGCGACTTCCTGTTTATTTGCGTTGGCACACCCTCAGGCGACGATGGCAGCGCCGACTTACGTTACGTGATGAGTGTTGCGGACGGCATTGCCGAGCATATGAACGGGCGTAAAGTGGTTATCAATAAATCCACGGTTCCGGTGGGTACCGCGGATGCCGTGACGGCACACATCGAGGCGGGTTTTCAAAAACACGGGATCAACCACCCCTTTGAGGTCTGTTCTAATCCCGAATTTTTGAAAGAAGGGTCAGCAGTCAGCGATGCCAAAAGCCCTGATCGCATTATCGTGGGCGCACGGTCTGAAGACACCAAAGCCGACTTCAAGCGCATGTATGCAGCGTTTAACCGCAACCGCGACAAGCTCATGTTCATGGACCCGCGCAGTGCGGAGCTAACGAAGTACGCAGCGAACGCCATGCTTGCTACGAAGATTAGCTTCATCAACGAGATCGCCAACATTGCAGAAAACGTGGGCGCCGACATCGAGTTGGTGCGACAGGGAATCGGCTCCGACCCAAGAATTGGCTACCAGTTCATCTACCCCGGTGCGGGCTACGGCGGCTCCTGCTTCCCGAAAGATGTGAGGGCTCTCAAGTACCTCGCGCAATCCGAAGGCTGTCACGCTTCCATTTTGACTGCGGTCCACGACACGAATCAGCGCCAGAAGAACAAGCTTGCTGAGCGCGTGATGCAACGTCTCGGCGCTAATCTCGAAGGCAAAACGATTGCCGTTTGGGGCTTAGCCTTTAAACCGAATACAGACGATATGCGCGAGGCACCGAGCCGATTCTTACTCGAAAACATTTGGTCCTGCGGCGGCAAGGTGCGTGCCTTTGACCCTGAGGCAATGGACGCCTGTCATGCGATTTACGGCGACCGCGATGATATGACCTATGTTGCTTCAAAGGATGAGGCGCTCGACGGTGCAGATTGCCTCGTGGTCTGCACTGAATGGCGAACGTTCTGGTCTCCTGATTTCGAAGCCATCAAACTTGCGCTCAATGAGCCCGTCATTGTCGACGGCCGTAACCTCTACGACCCCCATTATCTCGCCAGTATCGGCATCGAATACTATGGAATCGGCCGCGGGCTATCGGTGAAGCTGCATTGAAAACACATACAGTAGGATGGCGCGAATGGGTTGAGTTACCCGAACTTGCCATTGGACCTATCAAAGCCAAGGTGGACACGGGTGCGCGCACCAGCGCCTTACACGCAATCGATCTCGAAATATCAGACAGAAATGGCCAATCGTGGGTTAGCTTCACCTATGAACACGAAGACGGTTCCGTCGGAGCACGTAACGAGGCACCCATCGAGGAGTTTCGTGACGTCACCAACTCAGGTGGTCAAAGCGAATCACGGCCCGTTATCAAAACACGACTCAAGCTTGGTGAGGTTTATAAACTCGTCGAGCTGACGCTTACTCAGCGTGACAATATGGCTTATCGCATGTTGGTTGGCCGCACTACATTATCATCAGAATTCGTCGTAGCACCTGCGGAAAGTTTCGTGCTCGGTGGCGACGAATCAAACCCCGGAAACCCCGAATGAAAATAGCGATTCTTTCTCGCAACCCTGACCTTTACAGCACCAGCCGCCTTTTCGAAGAAGCTGAACGTAAAGAGCATGAATGTAGAGTTATCGATACACTCAAATGCTCTATCGATATCACGACAGCAAATCCCGCAATTTGGTACAAAGGTGAGAAGCTTGACCGCCAAGATGCCATCATCCCTCGCATTGGCGCGTCCATTACCGACTATGGAACGGCGGTTATTCGTCAGTTCGAGATGATGGACACCTACAGCCTCGTAGGATCCATACCCTTGGGAAGATCACGCTCCAAACTCCGAGCGCTACAACTTCTCGCTCGCAAGGGGCTCGGTATGCCCGCCACAGGCTTTGCGCACGACGTCCACAATACGCGGCAGCTTATAAAGCTAGTGGGTGGAGCCCCCGTTGTTGTAAAACTACTCGAGGGAACACAAGGTCGCGGTGTTGTGCTTGCAGAGACGGTCAAAGCCGCAGAGTCGGTTATCGACGCCTTTACCGAATTAAAAGCAGACTTCCTCGTACAGGAATTTATCAAAGAGGCCGGCGGTAGTGACGTTAGGTGTTTCGTCATTGGTAACCGGGTTGTAGCCGCAATGGAGCGCGTATCCCTTCCCGGCGAATTCAGATCCAACCTACATCGCGGCGGCAGTGCGCAACTTACCAAACTAACCCCCACAGAACGACGAACCGCAGTTAAAGCCGCTCAGACCATGGGGCTTGACGTCGCGGGTGTTGACCTCATTCGATCTAGCCGAGGACCTTTGGTACTCGAGGTCAATTCTTCCCCGGGACTCCGAGGCATTGAAGAAGCCACTGGTGTCAATGTAGCCGCCAAGATCATCAAGTACATCGAAGACAACGTAGACTCCCCCAAGTCCCGACGAAAAGATAAGGGGTAACCCGAGCTTTCATCCGACATTTAGTTGCCGCACATGGTAATTGCAGTGCATGGGGTGCGCGACGCTGGGTCAGAAAAGCATTGCGGCAAGTCCAGCAAAGATAGGTGGAATTGTCCTCAGCCATTTCACGAAAACTTGGAAGATTGACCTGCCTTACTCAATAGGTAAGAGGTAGAATTGCGACCATCAAATTAGGGTTGAATCAGGCCCTACGTTATCGACACATAGGTTTAGCACATGAGCGACAACAAACACGGAAAGTCAGGTCAATACGTTTACTCGATGAATCGCGTGAGCAAGGTGGTACCGCCAAAGCGTGAGATTCTTAAAGACATATCACTCTCCTTTTTTCCGGGTGCAAAGATTGGCGTTTTGGGCCTCAACGGCGCGGGTAAATCGACGCTTCTCAAAATTATGGCCGGCATCGACACCGACATTCAGGGCGAAGCGCGCCCGCAAGCGGGTATCAAAATTGGCTACCTCGCTCAGGAGCCGCAACTGAACCCCGAAAAAGATGTCCGGGGTAATGTTGAGGAGGGGCTGGCCGAGGCCATAGATGCGCTCGCCGGGCTCGATAAGATTTATGCGGCTTATGCAGAGCCAGATGCAGATTTCGACGCGCTAGCGAGAGAACAGGCGCGTCTAGAGGACGTAATCCAAGCAACGGACGCGCACAACCTCGAAACGCGTCTCAACGTTGCCGCAGATGCGTTGAGACTCCCACCCTGGGACGCGGATGTCACCAACTTATCGGGCGGTGAACAGCGGCGCGTTGCGCTCGCGAGGCTTCTCCTGAGCGAACCTGACATGCTGCTTCTGGACGAGCCAACCAACCACTTGGATGCTGAATCCGTTGGCTGGTTAGAGCGCTTCCTCGAGGGCTTTACCGGAACCGTGGTTGCCATCACCCACGACCGCTACTTCCTCGACAACGCTGCGGGTTGGATTTTGGAACTCGACCGCGGTCGCGGCATTCCCTATGAAGGCAACTACTCCACCTGGCTTGAAGCGAAAGATCAGCGGCTAGCCCAGGAGCAGCGCCAAGAGGCCTCGCGGCAAAAAGCGATCAAAGCTGAGCTCGAGTGGGTGAGATCAAACCCCAAAGGACGACAAGCTAAAAACAAAGCCCGCCTAGCTCGGTTTGATGAATTGAATTCGCAAGATTTTCAGACCCGAAATGAAACCAATGAAATCTATATTCCACCTGGTCCACGCCTTGGCGAAAAAGTGATCGAAGTGAAAGGTCTTAGAAAGGTCTTTGGCGATCGACTCTTGTTTGACGACGTTACGTTTACGGTACCTAAGGGCGCGATCGTGGGCATCGTTGGCGCAAACGGTATGGGTAAGTCGACCCTTTTCCGATTACTGATGGGACACGAGCAGCCCGATGGGGGTTCAGTGACTGTGGGTGAGACCGTGCAGCTTGGATATGTCGATCAGTCACGCGATGATCTCGACGGCTCTAAAACAGTTTGGGAAGAAGTATCTGATGGTCTCGACATTATCCGCATCGGCACGTACGAGGTGCCTTCGCGATCCTATATCGGTCGATTCAACTTTAAGGGCTCCGACCAACAGAAGTTTGTGAAAGACCTGTCAGGTGGTGAGCGAAATCGTCTGCACCTTGCCAAGCTTCTCAAGCAAGGCGCTAACGTGCTGTTGCTCGACGAGCCAACTAACGATCTCGATGTTGAGACACTTCGCGCCCTCGAAGACGCTGTGCAAGCCTTTCCGGGCTCTGCGATGGTGATCTCACACGATCGCTGGTTTCTCGACCGAATTGCTACACACATCTTGGCTTATGAGGATGATGGCTCCGTTATCTTCCACGAGGGCAACTACAGCGAATATGAGGAGGACCGTCGCACTCGATTGGGCCGTGACGCTGATATGCCTAGCCGCGTAAAGCATCGAAAGTTGATGTAGACGGACGACGAACGCAGAATAAATAAAGCGGGGCCTGCTGACTGACTCTACAGGCGCTCAAATCGAAATGCCGGGAATGTGTCAGTGCATAAACGCCCTGACTACACTCAGTCAAACAGTGCAATGGCCTCGTCGAGCCTTGAGACAGGTTGAACCTGAATGCCAGGAATCTTTGTTCTTGGCGCATTGCCCTTGGGAACAATCGCGCGCTTGAAGCCGTGCTTTGCCGCTTCAGCAATTCGTTCCTGACCACTTGTCACTGGCCGGATCTCACCCGTCAAACCAACTTCGCCAAAGACAACAAGATCTTTTGGAAGCACCGTATTGCGAAGACTGGACACAACAGCCAGCAAGAGCGACAAGTCACCGCTAGTTTCAGCAATTCGAACACCACCTACTACATTGGCAAATACGTCCTGATCTCCCACGTGCAAGCCCACGTGCCGGTGCAGCACCGCAAGCAACATCGCAAGCCGGTTCTGCTCAAACCCAACCGCAACGCGGCGTGGATTCCCTAAATTGCTGGCATCGACCAAGGCCTGAATTTCGACTAGCAACGGCCGTGTTCCCTCCCAGACAACAACAACGACCGTGCCCGGCGCTGGCGTCTCAGCGCGTTCCAAGAAGATAGCCGATGGATTGAGAACCTCTTTCAAACCGATATCGGTCATGGCAAATACGCCAAGCTCATTGACGGCACCGAAGCGATTCTTCTGACCGCGCAGCGTTCGGTAACGAGAGTCTTGCTCGCCTTCCAGCAACACCGAGCAATCGATCATATGCTCAAGTACCTTTGGCCCGGCTAAGCTGCCATCCTTTGTTACATGGCCCACCAAAATCAATACGGTACCGGTTTGCTTGGCATAGCGCGTGAGCAAGGCTGCGCAGTCCCTCACTTGAGCCACACTCCCCGGCGCTGACGTCAAAGCATCGCTGTGAATTACCTGAATGGAGTCGACTACCAAGACCTTTGGCTTGTGTTGGTCAGCTGCCGCCAAAATCTCGTTAACGTCGGTCTCGGCCATGAGCTGTAGCGCATCGGTTTCTAAGCCCAAGCGCTTAGCCCGCATGGCGACTTGCTGCGGAGACTCCTCACCCGTAACGTAAAGTGCCGGTGCCTGAGCAGCAAGCTTACACAGCGTTTGAAGCAATAAAGTGCTCTTACCTGCACCGGGGTGCCCCCCTATCAAAATTGCAGACCCCGGCACAAAGCCGCCACCCAAGACGCGGTCGAGCTCTGCAAAGCCAGAGCTGAATCTAGGTAGGTCTATGAGGTCGATTTCGGATAGCTTCTGAACCGTTGCTGTCGTACCGGCAAACCCCCCGCGAGACTTTGGACTCGCCGTCGAGCTAGGGCCTGAGAGCCTTACCTCGGAGAGCGTATTCCAGGCCTGACAGGCTGAGCATTGTCCTTGCCACTTACGATAGTCAGCGCCACAGTCGTTACAGACGAAGGCTGTCTTAGTTTTTGCCATAGATCACTCCGACGGGGGTGCCCAGCCACCCCGAAACCGCTATGCTACCAGACCAAGAGTTATAGCTAACATCCATGTCCAACTCACGATTCCTCCCTGCACGCTATTGCACGTTCTCAGCACAACTCGCGGCCACGATTGGTCTCGAGGAAGCGGTATTGCTTCAAGGATTGAGCCATCAATTGGGGGGGGAAGGCGGACAAAACACAACGATTTCTATCCCAACATTGGCCGGGGAGTTCCCGTTCTGGGATGAGGTAAAAATCAATCAGCTTCTGCAGCGCCTTGTCGATTTGGGAATCATCTCAGCAACGCCAACATCGGATCCTGCGGTGTGGTCAACCAGCCGACACCAACGGAGTGACGTCTCCAAAATACAAAACACTGAAGTATGGCGTCCGAGCGAGCACGTCATTGACCTTCTGAATTTAAACCATGGACTCACGCGCGATTACATACTGTCTCAACTGAAAACCTTCGATCGCTCAGGTGACCCCAAAGGGTATGACAGTCGTTTTCGACAGCACGTCTTATCCGAATGGCGCCACAGCCAAAAACATCCCGCTTTTGATATCAAAGAACCACCGAAATTCGATAATCAGTGGCAACCCAGCGGTGATGCTCAAGAGATTCTCGCGCGTGCGGAAGTCCCCGTATCCTTCTACGAAAGCATAAGACCGGAGTTCATTCTCTACTGGAAAGAACGCGGTGGCGCGCCCAAAGATGTGAACAGTAAGTTCATACAGTTTGTGCGCCAGCGATGGGTCCGCCACGAAAACAGTATTCAGCACAGCACCCTGCCTGAGCGGCTCAACCCGCAATGGCGGCCCAACGCGGCGGTGTATGAAACACTTGCGTTATCGGGCATTGGTCAGGATTACGCGGATTCGGTACTCAACGAATTTGTTGTTTATTGGGTCGATAGCAACGAAATGCACACCTCGTGGAACGCGAAGTTTTTGCAGCATGTAAAATACCAATGGCAACGCCATCAGGAGCAGATAAGTGGCAGATCAACATCAGGCGGCGGACCTGGCTCAGCAGATCGCACGAAAGACCGCAGCATCTCCGACGACCTCAGCGACACCAGCTGGGCGGGCTAACACCGAAAAGTCGGACAACGCGAGTCTCGATAGTGGATTGGTCGAAGCGATCAATCAGGTGTTTGCGCTCTTTCGGCTGAACTACCACAACCAATACTACGCGGCTTGGTCAGATGCGCAGCAATTGGGTCAGGTGAAGCGGCTGTGGCTAGAAGCGCTGGGACATTTTTCTAGCGATCTCATTCTCATGGGCGCACGCCGTGCGATAGAGGGCAGTGACTACCTCCCCACGCTAAATCGCATGCTTGCTAGCTGCTCTGAAGCACTCGGCGAGCTCGGCCTGCCTACTGCAAATGCTGCTTATGAAGAGGCCTGTTTAGCACCCAGTCCGAAGGCAGAAGCCACGTGGAGCCACCCTATCGCCTATCTCGCTGGACGGGATACGGGCTGGTATTTGCTTGCAAACCACACACGCAATGAAGCTTGGCCAGCCTTTCAAGTCCATTACAACCAATGGCTCCGCAGAGCGCTTGCGGGGGAGACGTTGACGATTCCTGAGCGCCAGGCGATCGAAGCACCTCGCGAGGAGGATGCGATGTCAACTGACCAGAGAAAAGAGGCGCTATCTGCACTGAAAGAACAGCTGGGCTTTTAAGAAAGGCCTTTAGCGCACAAGCCGCGTAAGCTAATAGCCTTGCTCGGCGAGGTAACTCTCTAGCGACAAACGCTCCGCATCCAGCGCCTTGATCAGACCCGGCGCTTGCTCAAGCTCACCCGCCGCCATGGCGAATTGCAATAACTTCGCTATCTCAGAGAGTTGAGCCGCTTGAGCGTTACCGCAGGTCCCTTTGAGGCGATGTGCCAAGGCACGTATAGGTTCTGCCTCTTGTAGGGCTTGAAGCGTTTTCAACTGTTCGATGTCGCCAAGAATTTCAGCCCGAAATTTCTCAAGAATCATTTTCACGAGACCGTCGTCACCACCGAGCATAACGCGCAGCGCATCGAGATCGATGGGCAAGCCCTCGCTAGGCGCCGTAGTACTCATAATCGCCTCTCGCTAAATTTTCGAATCGTGTGAACTGACCCTGGAAGGACAGACGACAGGTGCCAATGGGACCGTTACGCTGCTTACCGATGATAATTTCGGCCACACCTTTGTCAGGGGAGTCTTCGTTGTACACCTCGTCTCGGTAGATGAACATGATGACGTCTGCATCCTGCTCAATCGCGCCCGATTCACGAAGGTCCGAGTTTACGGGCCGCTTATTGGGTCGTTGCTCGAGCGAGCGGTTGAGCTGGGACAACGCCACAACCGGACATTTAAATTCTTTTGCAATGGCTTTCAAGCTTCGCGAAATTTCCGAAATCTCCGCTGTTCGGCCCTCATTAGAACCTGCCACACGCATCAGCTGCAGATAATCGACCATGATCATGCCGAGATCACCCTGCTCGCGAACCAATTTGCGAACACGTGATCGAAGTTCCGTAGGCGTTAGCGCAGGTGTGTCATCGATGAACACCTGTGTGCCTTGTAATTTCTCTGTTGCGCTGGCGAGCTTCGGCCAATCATCCTGTTCGAGCTTGCCTGTTCGTACCCGGCCCTGATCAATTCTACCGAGAGACGACAGCATACGTATCACAAGCTGCTCTGCTGGCATCTCCATCGAGAAAACCATGAGCGGGCGATCACTCGCCAGCGCCGCATTCTCGATAAGGTTCATCGCAAATGAGGTTTTTCCCATCGAGGGACGCCCAGCGACAATAACGAGATCCGAGGGCTGCAGCCCAGACGTCATCCGATCTAAGTCGATGAAACCAGTTGTTAATCCCGTAATATCGCCGCCAGTGTTGTAAAGCTCCTCAATACGATCAATAGCGCCCTTTAGAAGCCCATCCATGCTCTGGGGACCACCGGCCTTCTGACCACTCTCAGAGATTTGCATGATAAGGCGCTCGGCCTCATCAACCAGCTCCTCCGAACTGCGGCCCTCGGGATTGAAGCCTGCCGAGGCGATATCTTGCGCAGCATTAATAAGCTGGCGAAGTACAGACCGCTCGCGTACGGCGTTGGCGTACGCTCGAACGTTAGAGGCAGTAGGGGTTTGCTCTGCGAGTTCAGCAAGGTAGGTGTGGCCACCGGCAGCGTCGAG
>CBFHQN010000020.1:0-23836 GCA_965657765.1 Luminiphilus sp.
TCTGCGCCGATCGACTTCCTGCGAAAAATCAAAAGAGCAAAAAGTAATTGAGCTGTGAATTAATCACAAAAATATTTAAAAAAGCCATATTTATTAGTTAGTTATATTGTTTTTAGTATGGGGTGGATGAGCGAAATACTTTGAGCTAGAATCGCTGAACCACTCTAATAAATGGAAGATCTCTATGTTTCGTTCGAAGCCCAATGGCAAGCGGCCACTATCGCTTGCTGTAGCAGCCGCTATTACGCCTGTTTTGGCGTCAACCGCGCTTGCTCAAAACCCACAGTTAGAAGAGGTTGTGGTAACCGCGACAAAGCGCGCTGAAAACCTCCAAGACGTGCCTATCTCGGTAAACGCATTGACTGGAGACGCAATGCGTTCACAGAACATTCTGACGTTTGATGACTACGTAGAATTTCTACCCAACGTCGTAAGCGCAGGTATCGGCCCCGGCCAGAAAGAAATTTACATCCGTGGCTCGGCATCCGAGCAGTCGTCGATTACCGTTGCACCTGCACAGGGCTCAGCACCTGGCGTTGCGCTTTATTTTGACGAAATGCCCGTTTCATTTGGTGCGAGAAACCTTGACGTATACGCAGCTGACTTAGAGCGTATCGAGGTATTGTCCGGCCCACAGGGCACACTGTTCGGCGCGAGTTCGCAGTCAGGAAACATGCGCCTGATCACGAATAAGCCAAACCAAGACGAGTTCGAAGCAAGCCTCGATTTTGGTATGAGCAACACACAGGGCGGCGCAGCCAGCAACAACGTTGAAGCCATGATTAACCTGCCACTGACAGATAAGTTGGCAGTACGTTTCGTCGGTTACAGCGACAACCAAGGCGGTTGGATCGACAACCAGCAGGCGACGTTTACGCCAAGCGGCGAAGTTATTGACCGTAACAACTCAGCCGGCTACGGCCCATTCTTCAGCGACTTCCCGCTGACAACGATTCGCTCGGTAACTAACACCGATGTCGTTGCGGATGATTGGAACGAAGCGACTTATAACGGCTACCGCGTAGGCGTTGCCTATGACATCAATGATGATTGGAGCATGTTGGTCAGTCGTATGTCTCAAGAAATCGATGTCGAGGGTTCATTCCTGATTGACCCAAGTCTGGGTGACTCGAAGTCTGAGAAGTATATTCCTGAGAGCAACGTTGACGAGTTCGACATCACAACGTGGACTCTCGAAGGCCGTATCGCAAACCTCGATGTGGTTTACACCGGTGGTTACATCGATCGTGAAGTCGACGCACTCATCGACTACACCCACTACAACAACGGTGGTGGCTACATTACTTACTACCTCTGTAGCGGCAACATCTACTCGGGTGATAAGGCCAATGCGCGTAACACGTGTTTCGACCCTACGAAGCAGTACGCTGATGAGTCTACTAACGAGCGTACAACGCACGAATTCCGTGTCAGTAGCGACCCTGACGAGCGTTTACGCTGGATGGCGGGCGTCTACACCAGTGATGTAGATACAACACACATTGGTGAGTTCCAATATATGTCTACAAACGATGCGTTCAGTGAGCACATTGTTAACTACTTCGGTTCAGGTGCGCCTTTCCAAGTAGGCAATACCACCATCCCGAACACACCCGGGACCAATACAGACGGTCCAAGAAGCCCATTAACGACGTTCTACAATGACTTCACACGGACAGAGGAAGAGACTGCATTCTTCGGTGAGGTTCAGTTTGATCTTAACGATCGTTTAACCGCGTCATTGAGTGCACGTCGCTACAGCCTGAAGTCTCAGCTTCAGGGAGCGTCAAACTTCTCGTTCGGTTGCCGCTACGGCGCGCCGTTCACTGACCGCGACACACCTGCGGGTGCTGGTTTCGGCAACGCAGAAGTCACACCTGATGGTCGTTGTAATTCAAATGCCTTCAGTAACGACGTTTCATCACGTCTTCTGACGCTAGGTGATTACGCAGCAAACGGGAACGACGACACCATCCTGAGAGCGACAAGCCCCAACGGCGCGCGCGATATGTTCCGTGGTGGTGGTAGCAATGCGGCGACGCTTGCTGCAATCCAGAACGGCAACCTCGATATCAGCGCCATTTCTGAGGATGGTTCAACGCGTGAAGAAGATACCATTGTTCGCTTCTCACTGAACTTCAACCTGACCGATGATGTGATGCTTTACGGTATCTACTCAGAGGGCTACCGCCCAGCAACGCAAAACCGTAACGCCGGTCAGCTTGCAGCTAACCAGAGCGGTGTATACGAGGGTTATGTTGTACCAGCGGTAGCGGTAACCGACACACTCGAAAACATCGAATTCGGTATGAAGGGTGAATTCCTCGATCGTACACTGCGATTGAATGCTAGCTTCTACATGACTGATATCACGGATCTGCAGGTTTCACGTTTTGACCCATCAAACGTTGCCTTCTTGGTCTTCATGGAGAACGTTGGTGATGCGGAGTCAAATGGTGTTGATCTCGACTTCCAGTGGGCGCCCACAAACAACCTGATCATTTCAGGTGCGGCGAGCTTCCTGGATACAAAGATCACTCGATTGAACCCTCAGCTTGAAGGTGTTGCTGTACCTGTGGGCTCTGAGCTACCACTCGCACCAAGCTTCTCGGGTAATATCCGTGCTCGTTACGACTTCGAGCTTCCCAACATGGGTGCTAATGGCTACTTCACCGGTGCGGTTACTTACCGTGGTGAGTCTGTAGCAGGCATCGTGGGCAGTGCGGCGTTCATGAACGATACAGGGATACTTGCCTACGGCCGTGACTCTGGTCTCGGTCAGCAGGACGAAGGCGGCACATTCGGTACTGTTGCAGATCGCAATGGCGACCTACCCTCGAACTCACGTTTCGTGAACGAGGCAGCTACTATGGTGAACGTTGCCGCAGGTATTGAGAAAGACAACTGGCTCGCTGAGCTATATGTCCGCAATATCACAAGCGAAGAGGGTGCAATCGTGCAGACAGCGGGTAAGTTCTCGCCGGAAGCAACGGTTAATCGCCCTCGCACAGTGGGCCTGAGACTGTCTTATCGCTTCTGATTAGATACCGAAGCGTAGTACCCTCAAAGGGCGGACAATTGTCCGCCCTTTTTTATTGCCGAAAGAAAGATGTGACTTAAGTGATTGCAGAATCGATACAAAAAGCCCGAGTGGCTATGAGCACGCGTAACTTCGATGAAGCGAGGTCTCTGCTCGACGAAGTTCTATCCGCAGAAGCGGAAAACTTTGAAGCCAAGTACACCCTTGCCGTGCTCAATCGTGCGGAGGGACACATCGACCAGGCAAAAGTGTTGCTAAAAGCGCTCGTTGATGAGAAGCCAGACTTTGGTCGTGGCTTCCAAGAGCTGGGTCTTTGTGAGCTAGCACTTAAACAAGAGCCTGCGGCGATAAGCGCGTTTGAGCACGCCGTTGAGGTCGACGGATCACTCATCGACAGCTGGAAATTTTTAGCAACAGCGTACCGACGTAAGGGCGACTCGCGGGCAGAGCAAGCAGTGATGCAGGTTGAGTTTTTGGCCTCGCTCCCCCAGGAGCTGCGAACGGTGATTAGCTATCTTGCCGCCAATCGGTTGGCTGACGCTGAGCGTCTCTGTCGCTACTTCATGCAGCAAAACAAAACGCATGTTGAAGGTATGCGGCTGATGGCTGAGATAGCCACACGCACAGGGGTATTTGACGATGCTGAGTTTTTGCTGGAAACCGTCATGGAACTCGCGCCTGATCATATCGAGGCTGAAATTCAGCTGGCACACGTGCTTTTGCGACGACAGCGCTTCCACAAAGCGCATAAACGTGTGAAGGCAATCTACGAAAGAAACAAAAACCCAACTTCTCAAGTTCAAGCGCTTTACGCGTCCGTATGTTTTGGTGTCGGTGAAAACGACGAGGCCATCAAAACCTACCAAGAAATGATTCGCGTCTCACCCAACGACCCTCAACTCCGGGTATCGCTAGCGCACATCTACAACGCCACGGGTGAATCTCCCAAAGCTGTCGATTTATTCAAGCAAGCCTATGGCTTAAAACCTGATTTTGGCGACGCATTCTGGAGCTTGGCAAATACCAAGTCATATCGCTTTTCAGAGGAAGAGTTGGCCGCCATGACAGAGCGCGTCAACGCGCCTTCTACGCCACAAATTGACAAAACACAGATGCAATTTGCGCTAG
Source organism: Luminiphilus sp. (assembly GCA_965657765.1). Lineage (GTDB taxonomy): Bacteria > Pseudomonadota > Gammaproteobacteria > Pseudomonadales > Halieaceae > Luminiphilus. The sequence goes on from CBFHQN010000020.1 coordinate 4,169, forward strand.
GTAAGGCATACGAAGACAGTAAAGATTACGACACTGCCTTTAGCCATTACCAAGCGGGCAACACTTTAAAGCGCGAGACTTCGAACCACAGTAAAGAGCAGCTTGATATTCGAATTTCAACGCAGCTCGATGTATGCACTGCCGAGCTATTCGAGCGCCTAAAGGGCGTAGGTCACGATGCACCTGATCCTATCTTCATTTTGGGGCTACCTCGGGCGGGGTCGACGCTACTTGAGCAAATTCTTGCATCACACTCGAAAGTCGATGGCACGATGGAGCTGCACGACATTCTCGACCTCGCAAAGCGTCTGCGAGGCCGAGATAAAGCGAGCGATCCCAGTCCTCGCTATCCGCGCATCCTGGAGGAGCTACCGACTGAACGGTTTGCGCAGTTTGGCCAGCAATTCATTGAGGATACACGCGCCTACCGAGGGACCGCGCCGTATTTCATCGACAAGATGCCCAATAACTTTTTCCATATCGGCCTGATCAAGCTGATTCTTCCAAACGCAAAGGTGATCGACGCACGACGCCACCCCATGGCCTGCTGCTTTAGCGGGTACAAGCAGTTATTTGGTGAGGGCCAAGAGTTCTCGTACGGGCTGGAGGAAATCGGGAATTACTACCGCCAGTATGTTGATTTAATGAACCACTGGGATGACGTTCTGCCTGGTTTTGTTCTGCGAGTTCAACACGAAGACGTTATCGCTGATCTCGAGGGGCAGGTCCGTCGAATACTCGATTTTTGTGACTTGGAGTTTGAAGAGTCCTGCGTTGAGTTTCATAAAACAAAGCGCACCGTTCGAACCCCAAGTGCGGAACAGGTACGCCAGCCAATCAATAAATCGGGTGTGGATCAGTGGTGTAATTTCGAATCTCATTTGGACCCTCTGAAGCACGCGCTCGGTCCTAATATTCTAGAGGCCTACGGGATATCTCCACCTGCATGATTTTTTCGTCAAGCAGAAAGTTCGTTTTCTTTGCCGTCCCTAAAACAGGGACGCACTCCGTTAGAGAACAAATCCGCCCTTTACTGGCGGCGGGTGATTGGGAACAACAACTGCTGACTGGGCGGATGCTGAGCCCAATCAAACCGCTCGCGGAAGTAGGCCACGGCCACATTTCATACATGCAGTTGGCCTCAATCGTTGGCGAGGATACCTTGCGAGACATGCACTGCTTCACGTTTGTTCGTCACCCAATCGATCGGTTCATATCAGCCTGCGCCTTCCTCGCGCGAACGGATCCAAGTTACAACGACGACCCAATTGGCTGGTCACAACGGGCATTTTCGCGTCCTCAATTTCGTAACCGCGTGCTCATTCGACCACAGACTGACATGCTAACCGATGCTCACGGGGAGCTGGCAATGTCATATATAGGACGCTACGAATCTCTCCAAGCAGACTTGAATGTGGTTTTAGGGCGGCTAAGTGCGCCCAATGCAGAACTTGCTCAAAGGAACGTCACCCAAAACCAGAAACCGCGCCTCACCGGCTCTTCGGCATTTCTTGAAGAACTAAACGCGTTTTATGAAGCAGACTTCAGGCTGCTGGGCTACGACCGGGACTGAACTCGGCAACACGCCGTGGTCGTAAGGCCGCTGCGAGAATACGCTGATTGATGATGGGGTTGATACCCACTTTATTTGACTCGGTTACGAGCACTCTAGGATTCGGTAGCATCTGACCCGCTGTTCGCTCCAACACCTTCCGATACTCAGGAAACGCCACTTCGGTAAATCCGTGAAGACTCCAAATCTCTCGCCAGTCATGCACGAGATCGAGTAATAAATGGCGATACTGTCGCATGATGCGTGGATTGTTTTCAGTATTAGCCTCGCAGTCCTGCAGCACCTGTTCGACGATTGCCAACATCTCGCCCGGCGCCATAACAGGTGCTACCGGAAATTGTTCGGTACGCAAGGCAAATTGCTCGCCGTCTCCAGGCAACACGTTCATAGGTGACATCGTCTCCGCTTGACGAACCGTCTGCCAAAATCTCGAGGACCCAGCGAGGTCAATAACCAGATGCACACGTCTCACATCGCTTACGTTGACAACGCGGTGGCGCCGCCAAGAGTCGAACAACCAACTCTCTCCTGCACCCATATGCACAGATTCTTCACCGCAGTAAAAAACCACTCCCGGATCAGTAATGATCGGTACATGAATGCGAACACGACTCACCCAGTGATAGTTAAAATCGACGTGCTCTGCCACCTCCGCGCCCGGCTCGAGGCGCATAAGCCGTGATCTAGCAACCACCTCATTGAATGAAGAAACCACCTGTCTCAAGTAAGGAGAAGAGGTCAGCGCCTTCGTCGCCTGCATTGCACCATCGAAAGCATGATTCATTTCACCATTCACGGAAACGAGGGGCACGGCCGAATTACCTGGCAAGCCAGAAGGGTGCGCCAGCCAAAAATCGTTGGGGAGACCTGCCACCTCATTACTGAGTGCCGCAATGTCAAAACGCCAGGGTAATTTCAAAAATGGCTGGTTAAATTCCATCTGTGAATTACGCCACATTTACTCTGAATATGACAGATTGCAGTCGAATTCAATTGAATGCTTTGGACTCAAAGTATTATCATACGCGCCCTCACATCCACCGTAATGGTAGGCTCGCATGTCAACGGCAGAACTCCCAGATCACGTCCTTGTGGCGCTTCGCCGAATTATTCGTGCGACGGACCTACACTCGCGGAAATTAGGAAAGAAAACCGGGCTTACCACACCCCAACTCGTCATTATCCAAGCGGTGGGCCGTCTGAAGGATCCAACCGTCTCCGACATCGCGAAGGCCGTCAGTCTCAGCTTGGCGACAGTAACCACCATTTTAAACAGGCTCGAGCGGAACGGTATCGTTAATCGCGCCCGCTCAGCCGTCGACCGGCGACGCGTTATTGTGACGCTCACAGAAGAAGGACAAACGCTTCGCGGGTCGGCACCAAAACCCCTCCAGGACAGCTTCGTCGCCAAATTCAGTCGGCTAGAGACCTGGGAGCAACATTCAATTGTTGCGGCACTCGAGCGCGTTGCGACAATGATGGACGCGGATGAACTCGATGCTGCGCCGCTACTGGCGAGCGGCGATGAGGTGCTTTAACCCAGGGACTCAGCCAGAGACTTCATGACGATCGAGAAGTCGTCTCTTCCCAGACCTTGCTCCTGGAGCGACCGGTACACATCACCCGCGCGCTGACCGAAATCTGCCTGAATACCCGATTGCTCTGCAAGTTCATTCGCAAGCCCTAAATCCTTGGCCATGAGATCAACCATAAAGCCAGGCTTATAGTCATTACCCGCAGGTGCACCTTTCATGACACCGGGCCAAGGATTGTAAACCTGAAGCGACCAGTTATTGCCAGAACTCGCTTTCATAATCTCAGATTGAACAGCAGGATCGAGACCGTTCGCCGCACCAAGTGCCAAGGCCTCGCAGGTGCCAATCATGTGAATGGCGAGCAACATATTATTTGCGGCCTTTGCTACCTGGCCTGCTCCATCGGGTCCTGCGTGGAAGATTTTCTCTTCGTTGCCCATACCCTTGAGAACGTCCTTCGCCTTCGAAAAGGCCTCAGCCGTCCCACCACACATAAAGGCAAGGGTACCCGCCTGAGCTGCGGCAACACCGCCAGAAACCGGCGTATCCATAAACGCAAGATTCGCAGCGCGAGCCGCCTCGTGAAGCTCACGAGCTGTGGCGGCATCAATGGTGCTCGCATCAAGCACGAGCGTTCCCGCAGGTAGCGCTGCAAACACACCGTCATCACCCATCATGACCGACTTCACGTGCTTGCCTGCTGGCAGCATCGAAAAGACAACGTCGGCCCCTGAGGCAGCCTCAACCGCGGAGTTGGCCGCTGTGGCGCCCGACGCTACAACATCGGCAAGCGCCGCTTCAGAGAGATCAAACGCCGATACGGACCAACCTGCTTTGAGCAGATTTTTAGCCATTGGACCGCCCATATTTCCAAGGCCTATAAATGCGATGCTTGGCATGACGCCCCCCAATCTATTTTTGTTAGTTAGTCGTTACTACCAGGGATAGAACATATCTGGAGCGCCTTCGGGCTCCTGGAAAAACGATTCAAGAACCCCTGCGGGAACGTCATGAACCGATGCGTATTGCCACTTGGGCTGTCTATCTTTGTCCACCAAGAGAGCACGAACACCCTCAGCAAACTCAGGGTCTCGCATGATATTGGCGCCCAATCTGAGCTCCGTATCAAACACCTCTTTCAACGAGTAGTTCACCGACTCATTCAACTGCCGGAAGATCCAGGCCGCCGCCAGCTTGGAACCATGCGCAAATCCATCGCGTGCTTTCTGTAACCACGCGTTATCGCCATCGTAAGCCAGTAACCGATCAGAAATCTCACCCAAGTCATCTCCCGCCATGAGCGCATCGATCTCAGGCATTAACGGCTCCACCCCGGCTGCAGGCATATCAGCTGCGGGCGCCATTCCCAGAATGCCGTCAACAATCGCCGTATTCACCTCTGGGTCGGTCGTCCACTCTGCCGCTGCAAGCGCCGCCATCACATCGTGTCGCTGCTCATGCGCGAGGAAGACATCACCGAGGTTAGCAAACAGCGCATCCGCCGCATTGATGTGCGCAGACGTGAGCGACAGGAAGCGACCGATCATGCCGGGCGTACGGTTTAAAAAGTAGCTACCGCCGACATCAGGGAAAAGCGCGATGGTAATTTCGGGCATGCCGATTCGCGTTCGTTCGCTCACAACACGGTGGCTACAGCCCGCCATAACACCCATACCGCCACCCATCACAACGCCGTGGCCCCAGCAGATTACGGGCTTGGGGTATGTGAACAGCACATAATTCATCTGGTATTCACGTGCGAAAAAGTTCTCCGCATAGGTGCAAGGCCCGCCCGGGTTTTCGATCGATGAGCGGCGCAATTCATGCACGTCACCACCTGCGCAGAAGGCTTTCTCGCCCTCGCCGTCGATGTATACAGCGGCAATGGAATCGTCCTCGGCCCACTCAAGAAGCTTACCGAGCATGATTTCGATCATCTCAGCATCGAGAGAGTTAAGGATTCGAGGCACATTCAAGGTCAATCGACCTACGCGTCGATTGCCCTCGCCCAAGGTTGAAACAATTACTACATCGTCACTCATTGGTTTTTCCACTCTGGTGTTCGTTTTTCTAAAAAGGCGTTAACGCCTTCCCTTTGATCTTCGGTTGAGAATAACGCGACGAACTCATCGCGCTCTGCCACCAGTCCGGCGCCAATCGATATGTCTCGCGCCGAATGAATAAGCCTTTTACAGGCGGCGATCGATGTTGGACTTTGATCCGCCGCACGTTTCGCCAAATCAATGGCGGCCGACAGCGATGCACCCTGCTCGACGACCTCCTCCACAAGACCGAGCGTCAACGCTTTATCAGCGGAGACGCGCTCGCCGCAGAGGATCATGCGCTTTGCCCACCCCTCGCCAACGAGCTGTGCTAGGCGCTGCGTACCACCTGCACAAGGGAGCAACCCAACCCGAGCCTCGGGTAAGGCAAGTGCTGCGTGCGACTCAGCGATGCGGATATCACAGGCCAGCGCCACTTCCAAACCACCGCCCATGGCGTACCCATTAATGGCCGCGATTGATACACCGCGGTAATCCGCGAGCGTCTCGAAGGCAGCGCCGAAGGCATCACCCATTGCACCCGCAGCAACAGGGTCGCCACTGGCAAACTGATTCAAGTCAGCACCCGCGGAGAAAAACTTTTCCCCTTGACCCGTAATGACTAGCGCCCGAACGTCAGCCATCGCGTTGAGATTGTTAACAACGGCCTCGAGCGCGGGAAGGCTCTCAAGATCCCAAGTATTGGCTGCAGGATTGTTTATCGTGACAGTGGCAATGCCATCTTCAATGGCTACCAATACCTTCTCGCTTGGACTGACATTCATTGAATTACCTCCAGCGCGCCGTCCATTAGCGCTTGTCGTGAAATGATGACCCGCATGATTTCGTTGGTCCCCTCAAGAATTTGGTGCACGCGCGTATCGCGAACATAGCGCTCCATCGGATACTCGCGGATATAACCGTAGCCACCAAATAGTTGCAGTGCGTCGTTACATATCTTGAAACCCGCATCGGTTGCGAAGCGTTTTGCCATGGCGCAGTACGTTGGGGCGCTCGAGTCTTTGTTATCAAGCTTACTCGCTGCCAATCGAATCATCTGACGTGCTGCAACCAACTCGGTCAGCATGTCAGCAATCTGAAACTGCGTATGCTGAAACCCGGCAATCGTTGAGTCGAACTGTTTACGATCCTGTACGTAGGCTGTGGCATCGACAATCGCTTGCTGAGCTGTGCCTACTGAGCACGTCGCGATATTGATCCGTCCACCATCGAGGCCTTCCATCGCAATAGAGAATCCCTGCCCCTCTTCACCCAAACGGTTTACGGCAGGTACACAGACATCATCGAAGCTTATTTGACGCGTGGGCTGTGCATTCCACCCCATCTTGTGTTCTTTTTTGCCGTAGCTAATACCCTCAAGGTCAGCTGGCACTAAAAACGCGGTTATCCCGCGAGCACCCGAATCACCCGTTCTCGCCATCACTACAAGCACGTCGGTATCACCCGCACCCGAGATGAACACCTTGCTGCCCGAGAGGCGATACACATCACCATCTCGCTTAGCCAACGTTCGAAGCGACGCCGCATCAGAACCGGCTCCCGGCTCGGTCAAACAATAAGACGCGAGCTTCTCTCCAGCAACGAGTGCAGGGCACCACGCATCGATCACCGACTGTTGGCAGTATTTGCCGATCATCGCCGTTGCCATGTTGTGAATAGTTAGAAACGCCGCTGTGGTGGTGCATCCCCGCGCCAGCTCTTCCACGATGAGGCTCGCATCAAGTCGCGACATTCCAAGACCGCCAGCTTGCTCAGGCGTATACATGCCCATAAAGCCAAGGTCACCGGCGGCTTTCAGTGCAGCTTTAGGAAAAATTGATTCCTCATCCCATTGCGCCGCATGCGGACGAAACTCCGACTGCGCAAATTCTCGCGCACTCGCCGCATACGCCCGCTGCTCTTCGCTTAATTCGAAATCCATAGCCATTGATCTCTCGTGCTTCTGAGGCCCGTAGTCTAATCCATGAACACACACGGCAGGGATACCTTTCTGCCAACTCGACGTCACAGGTTGTTAGTAGAGAGTCTTACCGTCCATTAATTCAAAAAATTTGCACACTTCTTCCGAGCGCTCCACTCACGGAGTTCGCGATTGCAGCGCACGGTGGTATTGTCTGTTTAAGACTGTAAGCTCGCGAAACAATACGATTTTTATTCATTGAAAATAACAGCAAATGTCTAAGCTCGAAGACACTACCGTCGCTTTTGCGCACACGATTGAAAAGTTGGGGACTGACGAGTTCATTCCCGCCCTCGCCGATACCTTATGTACGTTTGCGGACGCCGACGACGCTACTGCCATAGTCTACGGTTACGAGGAAATGCCCTCGGTCGCCTTTGCCCGGCCTCTAAAAGGAAAGTATGAAAGCACCCTGAGCACTTATTTGACCGGCCCCTTTTTGCTAGACCCGTTTTATAGAGCAGCAGCCTATGACGAGCGCTTTGGGGTGTTTCGCCTCGCAGACCTTGCACCCGCCAGCTTTCGAATGTCTGAGTACTACAAGAACTGGTATCGAACCTGTGGCTACGAGGATGAATGCGGGCTCTTGATAAAGCTGTCCAAGGACAACTTTATCAATATTTCAATTGGTCTCACGGATGAGGGGGCGCGGTTCAGAAAAAAGCATGCCAAGGCGCTATCAGATGTTTACACGATAACGAGCGCGCTTTGCCGCAAACACTTCGACGATATTCTCAAAGCCAAAGCGCCTACTATGCGGGAACGGATGCACCGATCACTGGCAGCGTTTGGCGCCAGCATGCTAACCAAGCGCGAACGACAGACGGTAGAACTCGTATTACTCGGGCATAACACGCGACTCATCGCCGAAAAATTAGGCATCTCCGTCGAGACGGTCAAACTGCACCGAAAACACGCCTACGCAAAGCTCGATATCAGCTCACAAGCCGAGTTATTTTTTCTGTTCATGGAAGCCCTTTCACACTGGTCAGGCGACCCCGATACGGATCCCCTTATCGCTTATATGGGGAGTAACTAAGCGTGGCGAGTCTGTCACTGGCTGACGGTTTCGCTGCGTTGAATCGCGGCGACCTCGCGACCGCAGGCGAGGCCTGCAAGCAAGCGCTTAGCGATAATCCGCAACATGTGCCAGCACACTTCCTCGTTGGCCTCGTTGCCCTTGAGGGACAACAACGAAGGGTTGCTCACAACGCATTTAAGTCGGTAGTAAAGCTCGACCGTAACCACGCTGCTGCATGGGCACACTTAGCAAAGCTGAACGTCGGCGAAGGCCGGATAGCGGCGGCAGAATCAGCCCTGAAAGAGGTTAGAAGGATTCAGCCTAACGACCCTGTGGTGATTGAGCTAACCGGTACAGTGCTCAATTCACTTGGCGAGTACGAAGCTGCGGAGCTCTTTTTTAAGCGCGCGCATCAGATGGTCCCCAACAATCCCTCAGCATTGATGAACCTCGGCAATGTGCGAGTGTTTCTGGGAAAGATCGATGATGCGGTCGACATGTTCAGGCGCGCGATTGCTCTCGAACCCAATAGCGCGCAGTGCCACTGGGGGCTTGCCAACTCAGAGAAAGCCAAGAGTCGAGAGCATATCGATCAAATGCGGGGCTTGATCGAGAGCGGACGTCAGTCAAAACGGTCGCAAGGTTTCCTGCATTACGCTATCGGCAAAGAGAGTGAAGACTTAGGTGACTGGCCATCGGCATTTTCAGCCTTTAGTCAGGGCGCAAAAGCCCGCCGGGAAACCGTTGAGTTCAATGAAGCCGACGAGATTGCCATGTTTGATGCTATCAAAGCCACTTACACGGCAGACTGGCTGGCAGCCCGTCCACCCGGCATGGAAGATCCTTCACCCATATTTGTGCTCGGCCAGCCGCGAACGGGTACCACGCTTATCGAGCGCGTGATTACCAGCCACTCTCAGGTACTCTCAGCAGGTGAGCTACAGCAATTTGGCCTCGCCGTTCGTCGGGCTTCGAGGCACAACAACCCTAAGCGCTTCTCTCGGGATCTGTTCGTAGCCGCAGCAGAGGTCGACCCCGCTGAAATCGGACAAATGTATCTCCGCTCTACCGCCAAACAACGTGCGAAGGCGCCCTTTTTCGTCGATAAATTGCCGGTCAATTATCTCAACATACCGCTCATTCTTGCCGCATTGCCAAACGCCAGAATAGTCCACCTTGTGAGAGGGCCAATGGACGCCTGCTTTGCGAGTTTCAAGCAACTGTTTGCCGATGCATATCTGCATTCCTACGATCAGGGCGAGATGGCACGACACCACGCGCGTTATCGCGACCTCATGACACATTTTCATTCGGAGTTCCCGGGAAAAATCATCGATGTGAGCTACGAGGAAGCGGCGAGAGATCTTGAACCCAACGCCCGCAGATTAATTGCCGCATTGGGACTCGAATGGGAAGACGCCTGCTTGAACTTCCATGAGAGTAGCTCAGGGGTGGCGACAGCAAGCTCAGTACAGGTCAGAGAACCCGCACACACGCGCTCCATTGGGCGCTGGCGTCGCTACGAAACCGAGCTTGCACCGATGGTTACAGAGCTAAAACGGCTGGGGGTTCCCTTAGATTAGCGCCGGAGTATACTACGCGGTGACGTATTTAAAGCGCCGACGTCTAGGCCACACCACAGACGACAAAACACAAACAAAAAAATCGAGCGATTTCTCTGTTTACACCGCTCAGCGCCACCCGAGGAAACCACTATGTCAAACGTTTTTGGCAAAAAACCCAATTCAAAGCTCGTACTGCCCCTAGCGGTATCAGCAGCGCTTATCAGCACAGGACCCGCAGTCGCACAAACACTCGAAGAAGTGATCGTTGTAGCCACCAAACGTGAACAGGGGGTTATGGATGTACCTCTGGCCATCACAGCCCTATCCGGTGACTTCATCGAGGATACTAACCTTAATGACGTGAAGGATCTTATTTCCTACACGCCGGGTGTTAGTGGTAACTCTCAAGACTCCTACATCGATGCTGTGAGCATTCGCGGTGTGCGGACACAGGACTTCGGAGTCGGGGGCGACCCGTCATCGGCATTTTTCAAAAACGACCTCTACGAGGGACGAAACGGTTCAGCGGTAACAAGTCTGTTCGACGTTGAGCGTGCCGAGATCTTGCGTGGTCCTCAAGGCTTCCTGTTCGGCCGTAACTCGATCGGCGGTGCTTTCAGTGTGCACACGCGTAAAGCTGAAATCGGCTCGAACGATGCCTTTGTTGATTTCGACTTCGGACAGCGCGAGCACGCGGTATTCGAAGGTGCGGTGAACATCCCGATTAACGACAGCTTTGCGATGCGCTTGGCGGGTTACAGCTCGCACGAGGAAGGTTTCGCCAAAAACGTATTCTCGGGTCGAGACGTTATTGATCACAGCAAGAAAGCTGTACGGTGGTCTACTCACTTCGAGTCGGACGCACTCTCCATCGACACCGTCGTTGATTGGGAAGATCGCAAGCAATCTGGCTCAATGTACCGCGCCATTGATAGCGGTGATATCTGGGAGGCGTTTGACGGCTACATCGTTGATGACACATCGATCAATGGGAATGCACAGCAAATCGACTCTGACCTCGAAGCGGGCGATGCCGATATTGGCGATCTGCTGACGATCGGTGTCTTCATTGACTACGATTTGGGCTTTGCAACACTGACTTCAAACACCGGTTATAAAGATCACGATTACTACTATTCGGAAGATTACGACGGCACGTCGCTGAATATTAATAACTTCCAATTCGAGCAATCCGGCCAGTACTTCCAGCAAGAACTGCGCCTCACTAGTAATGATGACGGTCCGTTGAGCTGGTACACCGGTGTCTCATACTACGATGAAGACCTTGATGCTGAGTTCACCGCTATTGGCTCTGAAGATCTTATGTGCCAGTACTACTTGAACTATTACGCTGAGTACTACGGCTATGAGTTCTACAGCGGTTGTTCTGACTACTACACCGACTTCTATCCAAGTGCAGACGGTAATCTTGTGGAAACCGGCATGCTCAAAGGTAAGTACTCGGGCTGGGCGGCCTATGTGAATCTGGATTATCAAGTCACCGATGAGCTCGTCGCTTCGGTAGGTGTTCGTTACACCAAAGACGATAAAGACTTTGGCATCTTGGTACCTGAGCCCGAGAGCTACTTGGGTCCCTACTTCACCTACGGCTTTGCAACTGCCGAGTACATCGAAGACTCTAAGTCTTGGAGCGATACAACGGCACGCTTTGCTGTGACGTGGACGCCTAATGATGACGCGATGTTCTTTGCTAATTACACACAGGGCTTCAAGTCAGGCGGCTTTGGTAGTTTCTGGATCGAAGACGCTAACGGAAACCCACCTGCCTATGAGACCGGTATTACGCAGGGAGACGGCTACTTACCCGGCTCGTTCCGTCCCGAGCAAATGGACTCTTACGAGATCGGCTTCAAGACAAGCTATCTCGACGGTGCGGGTAATTTCGACCTCACCGCGTTCATGTATGACTACACTGACGCGCAGGTCATTAGCTACGTAGACGTCGATTTCGAAGACGATGGTGTCGTCGACGCGTTCTCTGGGCGAGTGCTTAACGTTGGTCAAACCGACGGTATGGGTGTTGAAGCTTCAACTACCGTAGCGGTGAACGAATACACGACCCTTTACTTATCGCTGGGCTACCTCAATACCGAGGCAACAGGCCTTGAAGAGATTTGTAGTCTCGATGGGCCCGGTGGCGAAGGCACTGGCTGTGAAGGAAGCCGCGTCTTCTGGGCTCCCAAGCTAACAGGTGCGGGCAAGTTAGACGTCGACGTTCCGGTAAATGGTGGCACCATCGCATCGAGCTTCGAAGTGTCTTACGAAAGCGAACGCGGCGGTAGCTGGGAAGGCTATCGTGAGGGCATGATTGGCTCATACGCAGTCGCAAACCTGCGTGTTGGCTACGAGTCTGACAATAACTGGTACGTACAGGCCTACGCCGAGAACTTATTCAACGAGTTTACGTGGGACGGCTACAACGCCAACGGCGGTATCCTACCGTCGCACTTCTTTGGTCCTATGCGGCCAAGAACGATCGGCATCCGCACAGGCATTAGCTGGGACTAAAACCCTGCTTTTACGCCCTATGAACCGGCCAGCAAACCCTCGCGGTGCGCTGGCCGAGACGTTTCTGGGGATAGCCAAATGGCGATAAACATCGGCGCAAAGTCCGGGTCCTCGATGGCCCCCAACCACTCGCCATTGAAATAAAAGCGACTGACACCTGCAGTGTCGACATCAAACGTAATGGTGTCGCCCTTGCTGACGTCTGGCCATATGACTTCCAAGTAGTCAACCCAGCCCGACCGGCGCTGATCGATAAAGCCCAAGTGATCCCATTCTTTAGTTGTTTGGTTGGCGAGCACAGCGCCAGTAATAGTGCGGGCGTAAGTCAGCTCATAGCGAAAGGAGGTTGTTGGATCGCGCCACTCACCACTTTCGGTAAAGAGTGCTGAATCAAACACTTTAAACACCATCACTCTGAGAGAGGATCTACCCACCTCCTCTAGCGATGGGAGCGCATCGTAGGCGACAAAATACGATGGAACTTCAGCCTTCCCACCCGCTAACAAGGCGTCTTTGGCCAACTCATCTGCTTGCGCTGGAACAGTAATACCCGCCGTCAACGACACTAAAAGCACGAAGATTTTTACTGTCATACCGCCTGCTTTTGATACTGACTAAAGCGCACCATCAAAGGCAGCATGATCATCCACAGTGGCACGAGGAGGATCATAGTGTTTACTTCGCCAAGGGGAAGTGTCACCGCACCGAACTTCTGCCCTGCGAGATAGTTAAGCGGCGCGACGGCACCTAGGACGACGGGACGCCACCAGCTTTCTGCCAGAAACGCCATTGCACGAGGTAACGCCGTTGGGAAAACACACCACAAGCACACCATCCAAATTGGGAACAATTGATCACCAAAGTGAAAGACGCCCAACAAGGTCAGCGCCAAATCGACACCCAAGCCCAGAGCCAAGCACGGTAAGACGCGGCGTAACTCAAGCCGTAGGTCGGCGACTGCCCAATAGTGGAATGCCATGAGTGCAAAGGTCAGCAGAAGCCAATCGTCGCGACCGAGGACACAACTAAACCATGTCGTTTGGAACCAAACAGCGTTAAACCAGGATTTTTCTACAATATTCATGCTGCTGATACGACAGACTCAGCACTTAAGATCTCGCGTTTTAACGGACACCGTAAAATTTTGCGGTCTTATCGAGAGCCGCAGCCAAACTGGACACCAACGCATCTGCTTCTTCGGTGGAAGTGACGAAAGGCGGCGACATGATCATAGCGTCGCCGGTCTGGCGCACCATTAAACCGCTTTCGATCGCCCGATCGCGACAATGAACAGCTGCTCCCGACTCGGGCGCAAGGCGCTCTCTTGAACCTTTGTCACGCACGAGCTCAACCGCAGCCACAAGACCTTTGGAGCGAACTTGGCCGACAATAGGGTGGTCAGCGAGTTCTTGGAGCGCATTCGCAAAGTGAGGTGCCAAAACTGACTTTGATTGCTCCAGAATATCGGTGTTCTCCAGAACATCCATGGTGGCTAAGCCCGCAGCACAAGACGCGGGGTGACCCGAATACGTAAGGCCGTGGGCAAATTCGCCACCGTGGCCAAGTAGCACGTCGGCTACCTTGTCACTCACCAAGCATCCACCCAGTGGCATGTAGCCATTGGTGACGGCTTTCGCAAAGGTAATCAAGTCGGGCTTCGTATCGTAAGTTTGGAACCCAAATAAGTTACCAGTGCGCCCGAAGCCGCAGATGACTTCGTCAGAAATGAAAAGGATGTCACGCTCGTCGAGAATTTTCTGCACAGCAGGCCAATAGGTATCGGGCGGGATAATAACGCCGCCAGCGCCCTGAATAGGCTCAGCGATAAATGCCGCTACTTTGTCCTCTCCGAGCTCGTCGATTTTCTTTGCAAGCTCGTTGGCTGCCCACAAACCGAACTCGTCTGAACTCATATCGCCGCCCAGCTCGAACCAGTGGGGCTGCTCAATATGCCTGATGTAATCCAAGCCCTCGGTTTGCTCATGCATTGCACTCATACCACCCAGCGAGCCAGCAGCAATTGTGCTCCCGTGATACGCATTCTTGCGGCTGATGATCAGCCGCTTCTCGGGCTTACCCAGCAACTGGTAATACCGATGCACAAATTTGATCTGTGTATCGTTCGCCTCGGATCCCGAGTTAGTAAAGAAAACTTTGTTGAAATGCGCAGGGGCCATACTGGTGAGTCGCGAAGCTAACTCCACCGCTGGCTGATTCGAGCACTTAAAGAAATTATTGTAGAAAGGCAGCTCCATCAGCTGGTCCGCGACCGCCTGCTTGATCCCATCTTGGCTGTAGCCGAGACTGCAACACCAGAGCCCCGACATGGCGTCCTGAATTTTGTTGCCATCGGAGTCATAAATGTAAATATGTTCTGCGCGACTAACGATCCGACCACCGTTTTCAGCGTAATCACGAAAGTCTGTAAACGGATGTAGGTGGTGTTGCTGATCAAGTTGTCGCAACTGATTCGTTTCTAAGGTGGCATTCACGGTATGATCTCCAAGTAATGCTTGTATTTTCCACAAGCTTTCACAACGGCGCCGTACCCCGACAGGGTAAGAGCATGTCTCAAGCGCCCTCAATTACAGGAACATCCCCGCATGATGGTGAATGAAGAGTACCGAGGTCTGGTTTATCCCTGGGGCCGAAAAAGTCCAATGGGCTATGGCGAGCCACTCGAAGTAGCGCCCGGCGTTTGGTGGGTGCGATTCGAAATGCCTGGCGGGCTTGATCACATCAACATCTGGTTGCTCGAGGAAGAGGGCGGTTGGACTGTTGTCGATACCTGCATGAAGCTCGATAGCGCCAAGACGCAGTGGGAGCAGTTATTTGATGGCTTTATGCAAAGCAAACCTATCTTGCGTGTTATTTGCACTCACCTTCATCCAGATCACATCGGCCTTGCTGGCTGGCTTTGCGAACGCTTTGATTGCGAAGTGTGGATGACTCGGAGCGAGTACCTGAACGGAAGCCTGCTCCTGAGTTACACCTCAGACGAGATTCCGAAAACTGCCCTCACGTTCTATAAACGCGCTGGATTTAGTGACGAGCTGATGTCGAGCTATCAGCAGCGCTTCGGCACATTTGGCAAGATGTCAGAGCCCTTGCCGCACAGCTACCGCCGCATTGTTGACCTCGAAACCATCAATATTGGCGATCACTACTGGCAAGTGGTGATTGGCCAAGGGCACTCACCTGAGCACGCCTGTTTATATTGCCCAGGGCTGAAGCTTATTATCGCGGGTGATCAGATTCTTCCCAGAATTACGCCCAACGTTTCAGTCTTCCCCACAGAGCCAGAGGGAAACCCTCTCGAGTATTGGCTGTCCTCAAATACGCGACTACTCGACATCCTGCCCGAGGACTTGTTAGTACTGCCGGCGCACCAGTCGCCCTTCAAGGGCGCTCGAACGCGGCTTAATCAAATCATCGATAGCCACAGGCAGTCGTTGGCCCGGCTATACAATTATTTGAGCGAACCCAAGACGGTGCCCGAGTGCTTTACCCCTCTGTTTAATCGGGCGCTCAAAGAGCATGAGGTGCATTTAGCGACGGGTGAGACGGTTGCTCACCTCAACTATCTTGTTCAGCGGGGTAACGTTAATCGCGAGATTAACTCAGATGGGCTGTATACTTATTGCGCCGATCCAAACTCGCAATTTATCCACGCAGATGACGTCGCTGCTTAATACATTAATCGCAAAATTTGCCCGCTCCTTTTACCTTCGCCGCCACGATAAGGCGTGGGAAGGTGTGCCACAATCAAAACTGGCAGTGAGCAATCTTTGCGTCGAGCTGGATGGTCGCCAGATAAGTCTGCGCATGTATCATGGAAAGGCCGACAAACCCATGGTGATCTATGCCCATGGCGGAGGTTGGGTGGTCGGCAACTTGGATACGCACGACCGATTTTGCCGGGCGCTGAGTCTCGAAAGTGGCTGCAGCTTGATTTCAATCGATTACCGCCTTGCACCCGAATATCAATTCCCAGCAGCGCACGATGATTGCTTGGAGGCAAGCCAATGGGTGATCGATAACTTAGACAACCTGGCACCCAATAACGGGATGTTTATCCTCGCGGGCGATAGCGCAGGCGGCAACATTGCGATTGCATCAACACTTGCACTGCAACACCAATACGGAATGGCGGGTTGCCTTGCCATATACCCAGCTACACAGCACTACATCAGCGACCTACCGTCTTACACCGAGCACGCAAAGTCTGGGCTGGTACCGGCGCGAAATATGCGTTGGTGCTGTGATGCCTACCTTGGCGATCTTGCGCCTGCAGACCCGGTGCTGGAGCGCGTCTTTCCTGGGCGCAGAACATCGCTAAATAATTTCCCCCGAACCTTGATCATCACCGCGGAGCGAGACCCGATCCGGGACGACGGAGCACGCTTTGCCGTGAGACTCCATCGCGCCGGCTGCAAAGTGATGTACAAACACCTCGAAACGGCCAGTCACGGATTCGTCTGCTCAGAAGGAGACTCGGGTGACTTCCAAAGGGCGGTAAGCCTTGCCAGCCAATGGCTGACAACACCGCTTATTCTGAAATCGCCTCAAGAAGGTTGAGGATTTCAGACTTCTCAAGCTGTCTGGGACAGAAGTAGCCGTCACCCTCATCCATGGCAGCTTCAGCAATGATGTCGAACTTCTCACGCTTTATTCGCGCGTCGGTTGGCGCAATACCAACGTCAGCGATTAACTTCTCTACCTCCGCAATAAAGGCGCGAGCGCGCGTTTCTGGGTGACCGGAGTCCGACACACCTGTCGCCACAGCAAGCTCTGCCAAGCGCTCAACCGCTGTCTCTCCATAAAGCGTTAGCACATGAGGTAGAACGATCGCATTTGCGTGCCCGTGCGGGATGCCAAAATTTGCCCCTAACTGGTGCGCAATCGCGTGAACATTGCCAACGTTGACCTGATTAATAGCAACGCCTGCGTTGTAGGCGGCAAGTGCCATGCCCTCGCGGGCGTCCATATTTCCAGGATCTTCACAGGCCTGACGGAGCCAGCGGAAAACACCTTGCACTGAAATACGTCCCATCTCGGTTCGATTGCCCCGCTCCCATGTGGAGATGTAGGCCTCGATACCGTGGGTCAGCGCATCGATACCCGTTGCGGCGGTGATGGGCTTTGGTAATCCAACCATTAGGCAGGCATCGAGCGCGACAGCTGCAGGGTGAATCGATGAACCCGAGATGATTTCTTTTTTGTGTGTGGACTGGTTAGTGATGACAGCACCCATGGTTGCCTCACTACCTGTGCCCGAAGTGGTTGGAATAACAAACAAGGGGGCAGCCTCTTCAGGTGCTTTACCAAAGCCGGCCCAGGTCGTCATGTCATCCCCAGCATTGTACTTGGTTAATGCAATAACCTTTGCGCAGTCAATGGACGAACCACCGCCCACAGCAATAATGGCCGTGGCGCCCGATTCGCGCAGAATACGCGCACCCGCTTCCACGTGACCGTAGGTAGGGTCAGGATCCACTTGGTCATACCAGCTGAGGGTGACACCCTCGCGGTTAAGGCCTGCAACGGCCTCATCAGCAAGCCCCAAATCACGCAGCGCCTTGTCAGTCACCACCAGCACAGAGGTATGGCCCAACTCGATAATCCGCTCGCACAACCGCGCGCAACTGGCCTTCCCGACAAAAGCCATATATTGCCCCGACGGCTCACCTGCAACGAGCTTCGCCATCACATAGATCAGGCGGTTTTTTATCTTTCTGAGAAACATTGGTTTAGCCATGATATGCCCCTAGTTTTGCGACGAGCTACCGATTACCGCTATGCTCGACAAATCTCTTTTAATTTGTGCCAACAGTAACCTCAGGAATGCGTTTGTGCCACCATGACATATCACTTTATACATATTGAAGACCCCGAGACGTTAAGCATCCAGGAAGGTGAGGACCTGACTTGTGGTGCAGACGAAGTTGTTATTGATGTCGCCTATGCAGGCATCAACCGCGCAGATGTATTGCAGCGAATGGGTTTCTACCCGCCACCCCCTGATGCCAGTCCTGTCATGGGGTTAGAGGTGTCAGGTTGTGTCAAAGTTGCCGGCGAACACAGTGGCTTCTCTGTAGGTGAGCAGGTGTGCGCGCTCGTGCACGGCGGCGGCTATGCAACACAAGCCATCGCAAAAGCAGCCTGCACCCTGCGTATCCCTGAAGGTGTGGACGATTTAACCGCGGCTTGTCTGCCTGAGGCCTTCCTCACAGTTTGGTACAACGTCATCGTTCGAGCGTCGTTAAAAGCCGGAGAAACGTTGCTGGTACACGGAGGTGTCAGCGGCATCGGAAACATCGCCGTGCAGCTGGCAAAGGCGATGAACTGCAAGGTTATCGCGACCGCCGGAACACCCGCAAAGTGCGAGATCCTCAAAAGCGTCGGCGCTGATATCTGCCTGAACTACAGCGAATCCTCTCTGACAGAGCAATGTAAGGCGCAAGGCGTTATGGGGGAGGTCGACGTGGTGCTCGACATGGTTGGCGGGGACTTTGAGCAATTCAATCTCGAGTGCTTAGCCGTTGACGGTCGTATTGCCTGCATTGGCCTCATGCGCGGCGGCCAATCCACGATAGACCTCACTCAATTGCTGATGAAGCGTGCAACGCTCACGGGCAGCACGCTACGCAGGCTGACGCCATCAGAAAAAGCGCGATGCTTTGAGGAAGTGGAGGCACATATGATGCCGCTCGTTGCGACAGGCGCTATGAAACCACTCATCGATCGATCCTTCGATCTCGACCAAGCTTTGGAAGCGCAAACCTACATGGCCTCGGGCAGTCACGCGGGCAAACTCTTGCTCAAGTGTGGCTAGCCGACACGCAACAGCAAGCGCCCAGAGAGCAGACCGGAGATGAGAAGCCACGAAATAAAAACTCGCGGGAAACTTGAGAACATGAACCTAAGTAATCCACCCAGACTCTGGGCAACCTGGACCAACGTCGCGGCGAGTCGACTGACACGGCTCAAGGGCCCAATACGTTCTTGCCAATGGGCGCAATGAAAAAATCCGACTCAGCCACCCGCTGAATCGTCAGAAACTGCGTCCTCGCGTGGACTGTGTGTGAATGTTGCAAAAATGAGCCCTGACATGGCACCTGTAGCAACATGCGCCATCAGGCCACCGAGCGTTCTACCGGAGGCCACAAGCACACCACTAAGCCCCATAGCAGTGTCAAAAGCGATGTACAGCAGAAGTAGCGACAGGGCTCCCGCAACGGCGAATACCATGCGTCGGCTGGTCAAGTTTGAATCGGGAGACTGGCTTCTCTTGGCTAAGAAGCGATGAACCAGCAAGAAAATTACCGTGTGTAGCCCCACGTAAATCGGCAAGTAGGTACCAGCTAGACCGGTCCACTCGGTGACGGTCATTTGGATCCGATCACCCAGACTTACCTCAAT
>CBFHQN010000021.1:0-17993 GCA_965657765.1 Luminiphilus sp.
CTTTTTAATTTGGGCCATCCGTGCCGTGCAAACTGATCAGGTTGAAGAGCCAGAATTTAAAATTGCAAAACACACGTCGACTGAGGAGGCTGCGTAATGGAGCATTATCTGAGTCTTTTTGTTCGAGCCGTTTTCATCGAGAATATGGCGCTCGCCTTCTTCCTAGGCATGTGCACATTTCTTGCGGTTTCAAAGAAAATTTCTGCGGCCTTTGGTTTAGGCGTTGCTGTAGTTGTGGTGCTTACCATCACGGTCCCTGTTAATAATCTGATTTATCAGAACCTTTTGGCGGATGGCGCACTCGCTTGGGCGGGCTACCCAGATCTGGATTTGAGCTTTCTGGGTCTGCTGTCGTACATCGGCGTGATTGCTGCGCTGGTACAGATCTTAGAAATGTTCTTGGATAAGTACGTGCCCGCACTGTACGCCGCCCTGGGCGTATTCCTGCCGCTGATTACGGTGAACTGTGCGATTTTGGGTGCTTCACTCTTTATGGTCGAGCGCAGCTACGACTTTGGCGAAAGCGTGGTCTTCGGCTTTGGCTCCGGCGTGGGTTGGGCCTTGGCTATCGTCGCGCTTGCTGGCATCCGTGAGAAGCTAAAGTACAGCGATGTTCCCGACGGGTTGCAGGGGCTCGGCATAACCTTTATCACTGTGGGACTGATGTCCCTTGGCTTTATGTCGTTTGGCGGCATCGATATCTAATTCGCTGTAAATAGCTTTAGGAGAGATAAGTGTTTACAACTATTTTCTTTGGCGTTGGCATGTTCACTGCCGTTGTTGTCGCCTTGGTGATGGTCATTCTGGCAGCACGCAGCAAGCTCGTTGCGAGCGGCAACATCAATATCGAAATTAACGGCGAGAAGACGATTCAAGTACCCGCAGGTGGCAAGCTGCTGCAAACACTTGCGGACGCTGATCTATTCCTCGCTAGTGCGTGCGGCGGCGGCGGTACCTGCGCTCAGTGTAAGTGTGTTGTTGCGGAGGGGGGTGGTTCGTTGCTTCCTACTGAAGCCACTCATTTCACCCGTCGAGAAGCCAACGAGGGCTGGCGCCTCTCTTGTCAGACTCCGGTCAAGCAAGACATGAAGATCGAGATCCCGGAAGAGGTCTTTGGTGTTAAGCAGTGGGAGTGCACCGTTGAGTCAAACGACAATGTAGCAACCTTCATCAAAGAACTCGTACTCAAATTGCCCGACGGCGAGAGCGTTGACTTCCGTGCTGGCGGTTATGTGCAGTTAGAGTGCCCACCGCATTCGGTGAATTTCTCTGACTTTGATATTGGCGAAGAGTATCGCGGTGATTGGGAGCACTTTGGCTTCTTCAAACTCGAGTCTGCGTCTCCAGAGACTACGATTCGCGCTTACTCGATGGCAAACTACCCCGAAGAGAAGGGCGTCGTTAAGTTCAACATCCGAGTGGCTACGCCGCCTCCGCGAACCGAAGGTTTGCCGCCAGGCATTATGTCGAGCTGGGTCTTCAATCTAAAGGCCGGTGACAAAGTAAACGTATACGGTCCCTTTGGTGAGTTCTTTGCTAAAGAGACTGATGCTGAGATGGTGTTTATCGGCGGTGGTGCAGGCATGGCGCCTATGCGCTCACATATTTTTGATCAGCTTCGCCGAATCAATACCGATCGTAAGATTAGCTTTTGGTACGGTGCGCGCTCACTACGTGAAATGTTCTATGTTGAGGATTACGACACGCTAGCAGCTGAAAATGACAACTTTGACTGGCACGTGGCGCTCTCCGACCCGCAGCCTGAAGATAACTGGGATGGCTTAACGGGCTTTATTCATAACGTTCTTTACGAGCAATATCTCAGGGACCATCCAGCGCCTGAGGATTGCGAGTTCTATATGTGTGGGCCACCCATGATGAATAAAGCGTGTATCGATATGTTGCTCGATCTGGGTGTCGAACGTGAAAACATCTTCTTGGATGACTTCGGTGGTTAAAGCCATTTGGACGCCAATAGGAAGGCCAGCCATTGTGCTGGCCTTTTTGCTTTTTGTTGTGGGCTGCAACGAGAGCACAACGACGCAAAAACTTTCGGGGAGTGTTTTTGGAACGACGTGGAACCTAACCTACCTCGATGCTCCTGAGGGTGTTACCCCCGACCAGGTGGAGAGAGCCGTAGTTGGGGCGTTTGCTGTCGTAGATGACAGCATGAACAACTATCGGCCAGATTCGACGATAAGTCGATTAAACGGACTAGGCACCATGCAGGTTTTTGAAGTCGATTGGGATTTTGCTCTGGTATTTAACTCGGCATTTGATATCTACGCAGCAACAGACGGTGCTTACGATCCTTCTGTATCGCCCCTCGTCAATTTGTGGGGTTTCGGCCCAAAAGAAGTTGTCAATCGACCATCACCAGAGGCTATCGGCGCATTAGCTCCGATCGTTGGCTTGGAGGAATTCGCTTGGGATTTATCCACGCGCTCTTTTGTTAAGAAGCATGCCAAGTCTGAGCTTGACTTCTCGTCCATTGCTAAGGGTTATGCAGTTGATCTCGCCTCTGATGAACTTATCGAATTAGGTGTGACTAACTTCATGCTAGAAGTCGGTGGCGAGATTCAAACACGTGGGATGAGTCCACGCGGTGATCGATGGCGGTTGGCGATCGAGAACCCCGTCGCGAGCACCGCCGGAGGGGTGTATACCGCAATTACGGCTACCGATGTTGGTGTTGCGACCTCTGGTGATTATCGAAATTTTTTCGTTGAGGACGGGGTCCGCTATTCCCATCTTATCGATCCACGCACCTCGCAGCCGATCGAGCACGACCTGGTGTCCGTGACGGTTGTGCATCCATCAACCATGATTGCAGATGCCTGGGCAACAGCACTCATGATTGTTGGTACAGAGGAGGCATTAAGATTGGCAGATATCTATGAGCTTGGGGTTCTCTTGATTTCTCGCGACGGAGAGCTGCTGGTAAGCTCGAGTAATACGCTGATGTCACAATGGTTGATGGCAGCAGATGAAGAGGGTGATACCCAATGATTTTTCTCATTAGTTTTATTGTTTTCGCTGTTATCCTCGCTGCGATGGCGGTGGGTGTTATTGCTGGAAGAGAGCCGATTAAGGGCTCGTGTGGCGGCATTGGTGCTCTTGGGATAGATCAATCTTGTGAGATATGTGGTGGTGACCCACAGCGCTGCGAGACGGAGACGCGCTCACTGGCAGACCCGATGGCTACTTCTACAGCGGAGAGCAGTGCCAAAGCGAGACCTGAGGAAGGCGCTGTAGTTTTTGATCCCGCGGAGAAGTAAGGCCTTTGCCGATTGAATTAGACATCGCACGCAGGCTCAGCTTCAGCTCGGAGCAGAGAGCGTTTACGCGCTGGGTGGCCATCTTATCTGCTACCGGCATGGCGGTTGGTGTCGCGAGTCTTATTGTCGTTCTGTCTGTCATGAACGGACTAGCGGGCGAATTAACCGGCAGATTGCTAAATGCAGTACCCCATGTTTCCATCGCATCAACTGGCGCATTAACCGAGAGTATTGCGCTTTCGAAGGCCCTGGAAGATGACTGGTCTGGATCTCGAGCTTCCCCCTTTATCAAACGGCAAGTAATGCTTCGATCGCTGTTCTCCTCTTCGGGCGCTGAACTTACGGGATACGCCGAGGATCACGATTACAGTGCGAATGTGATGCTAATAGATGGCGATTTATCTGCGTTATCTGAACGGCGTTATGGCGTTGCGCTGGGTGATTCGCTTGCACAACAGCTCGGTGTTGCTGTTGGAGATCAGGTGGATGTTGTACTGCCTCAGCTTTCAATAACTCCCTTAGGCCCCGTTCCTAGGTACCGCCGGCTCACCGTGCGCGCGGTCGTCTCTGTGGGTGCCTCGCCCGATAGCACGCTGGCTTGGACGTCTTACGATACCTTGCAGCGATTAACACGAGCTTCAGGACCTGACGGTATACAAATTCGCCTCGCTGATCCAGATACTGCAGGAATTGTTGCAGAGCAATTAAAGGGGCGAGTATCGAATCCTTCACGAGTGACTACATGGGCAGATACAAATCAGTCGCTATTTGCTGCGATAAGAATGGAAAAGGTTTTAGTCAGCGTCCTCTTGTCGGCGTTAATCGCCGTTGCTGCTTTTAGCGTTGTTTCTTCCCTGACGATGTCTGTGTCCGAAAAACGTTCAGACATCGCGGCACTCCGAGTAATGGGTCTCACACCAGTAAGAGTAATGATCAGTTTCTTCATTCATGGCTTGTTGCTTGCGATTCTGGGCGTAGTCGTTGGCACTGTTTTGGGACTCGGTATCGTAATAAACCTAGAAGAGGTTATGGGTGGTATTGAACGGTTGTTTGGCTGGACCTTGTTTGATCCGAATGTGTATTACATCGGCGGTCTTCCTACAAAGATCCTGTTGACGGATATTCTTGGAATCGTATTGGGTGCGATTTTGCTCAGTATTGTTGCCGCTACTTACCCGGCGATTAGAGCCAGTCGCGTCTCACCGGTTACTGCTTTGGAGGGCTTACACGCATGACTCTTTGTTTGAGCGCAACGCATGTAAGCAAGGTTTATGGCTCAGGCGACGTGGCGGTTAAGGTGCTGGATGACCTATCGATTGACCTCCAGGCCGGGGAAAAGATCGCCATTGTGGGTAGTTCTGGTGCGGGTAAGTCAACACTGCTCAATATTTTGGGTGGACTCGATCAGCCTACTGCGGGCGGTGTTCAGGTTGGCGAGACCGACCTCTTCTCCCTCAGCGAGGTCGAGCGAAGTCGCTGGCGTAATCGTCACCTCGGATTTGTTTTTCAATTTCACCACCTCATGCCTGAGTTCAGCGCTGTTGAGGCTGTGGCCATGCCCGCTAGGATTGGGGGTGTGTCAAAAAGTCAGGCGCTCGAGCGCGCGCATTTGCTACTGTCAGAGCTAGGACTTGCGGATCGCGTGAATCATCGCCCAGGTCAGTTATCGGGCGGTGAGCGTCAACGTGTTGCGATTGCTCGCGCCCTGATTAATCGTCCAGCCTGTGTGTTGATGGATGAACCAACAGGCAATCTAGACCCAGCGACCGCTGAGCAGGTGCTAAGTCTCATGCACGACCTATCTTTTGAGGAGACTGCTTTTGTAATCGTGACTCATGATCCAAAGATTGCCTCCCGAATGGATAAGCAGTATCGGCTTGAAGCAGGAAAATTGTGTCTCGAGTCTTAGGCATGTCGCGGCCGCGCGCTCTCCATTTTGAGATGGCGCTCCGACAATCCTTGGGCAGTGGTTCAGGTCTGTCCTCCTTCTTGTCGAAGCTATCGATAGCGGGAATGGTGATAGCCGTTGCATTTCTGCTGGCCTCGCTCTCGGTTATGAACGGTTTTGAGCGCGAAATGCGGCTTCGCATTCTCAGTTTAGTCCCACATGTGACCGTTCGCAGTTACGTACCGGAGTCAGCGGGTAAAACGTTGCCCATCGACCTAGGTGAATTGCCGAGTGTTAGGCGAAGCTATCGCTTCAGTGAAAGAAACGCGCTTTTCTCAGCCGCGCTGGACTCTCAGGTGGGTAAGTTAATCTATGCCGGGTCTGACGCTCTCGAGCCCTTACAGCAAGACCTAAAGCCGCGGTTAGATAAATTAGCACCTGGAGAAATAGTACTCGGCAAAACCTTTGCGGAGGCGCTGGGTGTGGAAGTAGGTCAGCCCTTGGTAGCGCTGCTCAGCGAGGATAGTAGCCATCGCCGGTTTTTACCCGCAACCGTGCGACTGGCTGCAGTTTTGGATTCTGGTACTGAAATCGACAGTGTGTTTGCTCTGGCCCCTATGACGCCTTCTGTTGGAGAGGGGATCGATCGCAACTCCTCATGGGCCCTTACCATTGCGGATCCACTGGAGGCACCCGTGTTGGTTCGAACGCTTCAGAAGCGGTTAGGTCCTCAATTCTGGGTTGCGGACTGGACGCAAACACTCGGCAATTTGTATCAAGCGATACAGCTATCGCGCCAAATCGTGGGTTTAATGTTGGTCGCACTCTTGGTCGTCGCCGTTTTTAATATCGTCACCTCGCTCGTACTGGTTATGTCCGACCGTCGGCCCAGTTCGGCGATGTTGCGCGCGATGGGAGCAACACCCTCGGACATACTTGCGATATTCACTGTTCAGGGGACGATTATTGGCGCGGGCGGCGCGGTTCTAGGGGCTATACTAGGCGGCCTTTTGGCGTTCGCTATCCCAGGTCTTGTGTCTCTCATTGAGACTTTTAGCGGCCAGCCGCTTCTTGATACCAGTGTATATCCACTGGCTTACGTACCAGTTGATCTAAGGTGGTCGGACTTCTTTACCGTGTCAGCCGTTGCGTTTCTTTTATCGCTGTTTGCCTGTGTGCTACCTGCGATTGGCTCGGCAAGGGCGTCCATAAGTGATTCGCTACGCGAAATCCGCTAATTCCGCGATGCACGCCTTCGCGCGAGGCGTTTACGCGCCCGCTCGGTAATACGCTGGCTGATCCGAAGTCGCCAAAGGCCATCGGCAATGAAGTAGCCTAAAAACGCACCAATTACACCCATAACCGTGCAGCCGAGGACAAACGCGGGAAAGATCCCCAGGAATTCAGCACTTAACGGGTTCAGCCAATCTACCGCAGTGACATCTAATACGGGCGTCCCCAATAGGGCACTGCCCAATAGATAGGCACCCAGATAGATGACGGGCATCGTGACTGGGTTTGTGATGAAGATCAGCATAAAAGACAGTGGCACGTTAGCGCCCAACCGAATGGCCAAGAACACCGCTACAAACATTTGGCCGGGCAAGGGGATCATCGAGCAAAACAACCCAATGGCAGTTGCCCGTGCTATCGATGTTCGGCTGATATGCCACAGGTCTCGACGGTCTAGCAGGTTACCAAAGCGCTCAAACCCATTGACGCGCTTCAAGCGCGTCGGACTGGGCAAGTACTTTCGTAACGAGCGTTTTGGCATGACCCTCACTCAATTATTCGTTAATTCCGATCTTATGCGAGTAATGAACTCATAAAGAGGTCATCGCAGTATGTGCCTAGTCAGTAAGCTCGCATACTCTCTGCTCGCGGGTTGATTATGATGGGGTGACAACCGATCTGCCAGTTACAAGACACCAAAAATTACGAACATTTGCACGAGAAAACGATGCGCTATTGGTGTATTGCCTCACCTGTATTTCCGCATTATTTCTGCCGTCCCCTCACGCCCTAGGGGGCTTTGCGGCCGTTGTCGTTACCCTTGTACTGGTTTCCCCAGGACGCAGGATAACGGGAGCTCTGCTCTGCGGTTTACTGGTCAGTTGTGCACATCTTTATCGCCATGAAGAGACCCGAATTCCCGTTGGGTGCTTCGATACACCGCTGCAGGCGGAGGGTGTCATCGTTTCCTTCCCGCAACATCGGGAGGGTGTAGGTGCATCTCACTATCTAAGCTTCGACCTTAATATTCGGGGGTTCATCCCAGGTGAATGCGGTTCAGGTATCAAGGTTCGCGCTTACGCCAACTACGAGGGTGAGGCTCCCGCCATAAAGGTTGGTGACACAATCTCTGGCCAATTTCGTCTGAAGCCACTCGGCTCTTTGTGGAATCGAGGCAATTTACCCTCAAATGTACATGCCCTCGCTAATAAAATATCAGCGCGCGCGAGTGTCACTCAAATTAGGTCAATTGAGCCGGGACCTTCATATTTCTCTGAACTTCGCTACCGGTTGAGTCAGGCGATAAAACATTTCGTGGAGTCTGCTGAAGCAGAGAGACTGTTGCAGGGCTTGCTGCTTGGTCGGCAGGGGGCGCTGCATCCTGCAGATTGGCTATTTTTGCGCGAGCTCGGGATCGTCCATGTTTTGGTGGTTAGCGGTGTACACGTATCACTGGTGGTTTTATGGGTGCAATATCTACTGAAACTTCCGCGGCGCCTCTTTTTATTACGTCATGACAGGGGGCTGGGCTGGGCACACCTGACTGCAATAGCGTTGGTCGCGTCAGGGTATATCCTCTTAACAGGCGCGTCTTTACCCGCACAACGTGCTCTTTTAATGATGGCCACTAGCTACTTTATGCGCATTCTGTTCTGGCGTGTCAGTTCTTTGTCGGCAGTCGTAGCGGCGGCAGCTGTGCTGATAACGAGTAACCCATGGTCTGCACTCACCCCTGGATTTTGGCTGAGTGTTTTGCTCACTGGCGTTATCATCGTAGAGACCGAGGATGCGCCGCCTCGACGCGTTGTAGGATGGTTAAGGCTGAACTGTATTCTCACTGTCGCCTCGTCATTACTAACGGTCTTTTTCTTTAATCAGTTCTCCACTGCATCACTGATGAGCAATCTTTTGGTTGTGCCTTTATTTACCGGTGTGGTGCTTCCAGTGGGGCTCCTCGGATTAGCAATAACCGAAGTAAATTTTGAGGTGGGTGGATGGTTTTTGACCGGTATCGCGGTAGTGACGAATGAGCTGATCTCACTGATGCTTGCGGCTAATGCACTCACCGGTCTAGGGCGATTAACGTCCGCGTATTTTCACTCCGGCAGTATTTTTATCGTTGCTGTAGTAGTGTTGGGGAACACGCTGCCTAAAAAAGCGGCCACACCGATTATCTTACTGCTTCCCTTGTTTGTAAGTGCTTCTAGTTACCCTGGTCAATCCGCAGAGGTGGTTATTGCCGATGTTGGGCAGGGCACCATGGTTCTCTTCGCTATCGGCGATTATCAACTTCTCTACGATACCGGCGGGGTTAGTGCTTCTGGAGTCTCGATTGCCGAGAGGGAGGTTATTCCATGGTTAAAATCTCGCGGCATGGGCGAGATCGATCTCTTGGTGGTTAGCCACGGCGATCTCGATCATTCCGGAGGGCTTAGCGCCGTTCGTGAGCACTTCGTTATCAAAGACCATTGGGGATTTGGCGGAGCGCCCTGCGTTACGGGCCGCGAGCTATCGTCCCATCCGGGGTTCACCGTATCTACGATAGCGGGTACAGGAGCGGATTTGGCGAATACGAACGCTGACTCGTGCGTTGTACTCATCGAATATCACGGTCAGCATTTACTGCTAGCGGGGGATATTCCAACATCGACCGAGCTTGAGTTAATCGCTAGTGGTTCGCTCACACCGCAAATCGATATTCTGATTGCAGCGCATCATGGCTCGGCGACATCAAGCGCACAGACCTTCATAGACAAGGTAGACCCGAGGCACACTGTGTTCACGACTAAGCGTGCCAATCGTTTTAACCATCCACATGGTTCGGTAAAGCGCCGCTTTTTTAATGCAGAGACAGAATTATGGGACACAGCTCAAGACGGTGCCGTGACATTCAAGCTGACCCGATCCAGGGGTATGTCTGCAACGGGCATGCGGAGCGCTTATTCACCGTACTGGTCTCAATTCTGATTTATTAAGCGTTGCTTGGTTCCTCCTACTAGCCGGGTATACTCTGGCTGTGCTCTGGGGGAACCAATCATGTTAGATCTACTCATCGCCGGTGGCTGGGTGATGCCGCTTATCGTTTGTTGCTCGATAGTGGCAGTCAGTATCTGTGTCGAGCGTTATGTTGCCCTAGATCGTCAAAAGATTGCGCCGCCTCACTTGCTTGCCACCGTTTGGCGAGATCTCAAGCAAGGTGAGCTGACCGTCAAAAAGTTGAATGAGCTTCGAGCAGGTTCGCCTTTGGGAGCGATTTTGGCGGCGGGTATATCGAACAGGGGCCAAGGTAGGGATGTTATGAAGGAAAGCATCTCTGAGGCTGCGAGTCACGTCGTTCACGATCTTGAAAAGTATCTGAACTCCTTAGGGACCGTTGCTGCTATTACCCCGCTTTTGGGGCTTCTTGGCACAGTTGTGGGGATGATTGATGTATTTACCCAAATCACCACGGTGGGAACGGGAAACGCAAATGCGCTTGCTGGCGGTATTTCGGAAGCCTTACTGACGACCGCAGCCGGACTCATTGTCGCGATTCCAGCGTTGGTGATGCATCGGTATTTCTCGGGGCTGGTTGAGTCCTTAGTCGTCAGTCTAGAACGCGAAGCGATAAAGCTAGTGGATGCGATACACAGTGGGACGCAGCAGGACTACTGAAGATGAAGTTTAAGCGCCAGGGAAAAGAGTCTCTCGCGGTAAATTTGACACCGCTCATCGACGTGGTGTTTTTGCTACTGATTTTTTTCATGGTGTCAACGAGCTTTACTGACTTGAGTGAATTGGTGGTCAATCTTCCCGAGGCAGAGGGTGAGCAACGTCAAGCGGAGAGCAAAGGCCTTGAGATTGTCATTACGGCAAGTGAAGAAATGTTTTTAAACGGGACGCCATTCCCCGCTGACGATAAAAATTTACGATTGATTCTCGTTGAAAAGGCGGGTTCGCGTCGCGATATTCCTATCTCTATCATCGCTGACGCGGATACGCGACATGCAATGGTTGTTATGTCGATGGATACGGTGAGCCAGTTGGGGTTTAAACAACTGTCTATCAGCACGCAAAAACCGCTAACGGGTGAATAACGTTGTCAAAAAAGACTCAACACGCGACGAATGACGCCCAGCTCTACGGGCGACTCTTGTCGTACGCGTTTCAGTATAAGTGGTCGCTAATTCTCAGTTTTCTCGGATTTGTTGTCTATTCACTAGGCAATGTCCTGCTTGCGGACTTAACACAGTTTTTGCTTGATTCGCTGGGTGACCAGCAAATCATGAGTCTCGGGTTTGTTGCGCAAGCGTCTCAGTGGTTGTGGCCTCCCGGTGATAAGTCAGCAACCGATTACGCACGTATTGCGGTTCCTATCGCAGCAGTCATTCTCTCACTGGGTCGTGCACTCGGCTTCTTCGCTGGGTCTTATTTCATGAACAAAGTGGCGCGGTCTGTGGTTCATACTGTGCGTACAGAGCTATTCGGTGCGCTTGTCCGAGCGCCAAAAGTACATCTCGATCAATTTTCGACGGGTGAGCTTTTGTCGAAGGTGACTTTTAATGTCGAGCAGGTGAGTGGCGCTGCTTCTGACGCACTGAAAACCTTACTGAGAGAGGGGCTGACCATTATTGCGCTTGTCGCCTACATGCTCTTTCTGAATTGGGAACTCACGGCCGTGTTTTTCGTCGTTGCGCCTGCGATCGGGCTTGTCGTGCATGTGGTAGGTAAACACTTTAGACGTTATAGCCGACGCATTCAGGACTCTATGGGATCGGTTACCGAGGTCACAGCTGAAAGCCTTGCAGGACTTGATGATGTACGAATCTACGGTGCCACCGCGCAAGTGAGCGCAAGATTTGAATCTGCTAGCGAGTTCAATAAGCAGCAAAGTCTTAAACTCGCCTTCGTGCAGGCAGCCTCTACGCCGATTATGCAAACGCTGTTGGCGCTGGCTTTGGGGGCACTATTTTGGTTCGCCCTCGACCCCGAGGTTCTTACCGAGTTCAGTGCGGGTTCACTGGTTGCATTTATTACCGCTGCGGCGCAGTTGGGCAAGCCGATCAGGACCTTAAGTAGTATTCAGAGCATCATTCAGCGGGGACTTGCGGCTGCCGAAGATATTTTCGTACAGCTCGATACCCCACCCGAAACTGACGAGGGGGCTGCAAGACCGGTACAGGTGAGCGGTAAGGTTGAATTCCGTGCAATCAATTTTAAGTACCCAAGAGCTCAGGCAAACGCGATCTCGGGCGTCAGCTTTTCCATTGAACCTGGCCAGACAGTTGCGGTAGTGGGTAGGTCGGGTAGTGGGAAGAGCACGCTCGTCAAATTGTTGGCGAGATTTTACTTGCCGACATCTGGCGAAATCCTGCTTGACGGAGAGAATGTGCAAGACATCGCTCTAGCGCATTATCGGGAGCAGCTCGCTTTTGTACCCCAGAACATAACGATATTTAGCGACTCTGTTGCAGATAATATTGCACTTGGCACGATGAATGAGTCAGAGAGGAAATCTATCGAGCACGCGGCTGAGCAAGCTCAGGCAGCCCACTTCGTGCAGGATCTTGAGGATGGCTACGACACTTTAATCGGCGATCAAGGACTTGGGTTGTCGGGTGGGCAGCAACAGCGTATTGCGATAGCGCGGGCGTTGCTCAAGCAAGCGCCAGTGCTGATATTAGACGAGGCGACGTCGGCATTAGATACCGAGTCAGAGGCGCTGATTCAATCTGCGTTGGACACCAGTCGAGAGGGGCGTACAACCTTTGTCGTTGCGCATCGGCTATCTACCATAGAGTCCGCCGACTCCGTCCTACTTATGGATGAGGGTAGGGTCGTTGCTCAAGGAGGTCATCAGCAGCTACTAGACAGCGAGCCTCTTTATCGCGCGCTGCACCAGCAAGGATTTGCCGCCGAATGACCAGGGGTAGAGATTGGCTAGAAGATGCGGTCAATCGTTCATGGTACGGTCGCTTCGGCATCACCTTTCTTTTCTTGCCGTTACAACCCATCGTCGCTCTTTTCATTTGGTGGCGGCGTAGATTCCGGCGTCGTGCAAATTTTGCCGCCGTCGGCGCACCGATTATCGTTGTTGGTGGATTAACTGCCGGCGGTACGGGCAAGACTCCAACTCTCATAGCATTAGCGCGTTATCTTTCAGGGAAGGGATTCAAGGTTGGTGTTGTCAGCCGGGGGTATGGTCGAAAGGCCGGAGAAAGTGGACTGCTCGTAGAGATCGGCCACAGCGCGGAAAAAGTTGGCGATGAACCCTTATTGATTAAGCGTTCAGTACCTACTGCATCTGTTGTAGTGGGTGATTTTAGACTGGTTGCCGCCAGGAGCCTGCGTAGAGAACATGGCGTCAGCATTATTTTGTCCGATGACGGTTTGCAGCACTATGCCTTACCTCGAGACTTTGAGATTGCGGTGCTCGACGCTAATCGGCGTTTTGGAAACGGTTGGCTGCTACCAGTGGGTCCATTGCGAGAACCCATCAAACGTCTTGAATCCGTAGATTTTGTACTTGAACGTAATGGTTCAGATCCTGCTAGTGCGTTTCACTATGCGCCGACAAAGTTTGTCACTGTAGACGGTAAAGAGCGACTTTCTACTTCAGACGCATCCAGTCAATGGACCGGGAAAACCGTCGTTGCCGCAACAGGTTTGGGGCAGCCAAGCCAGTTTTTCGGCTTGGTGCGTGATCTTGGTTTGGAGTGCGAAACGGTTAATGTTGCCGATCACGCCGTCCTAGATATTCGTGCTATCCAAAATGCTTTTCACCCCGATATTGTCATCATTACAGCCAAAGACGCGGTAAAACTCGAGATGGAGTCGTGCAATAATGTTTGGGTGTTGGAGGTCGAGGCAAAGCTGCCTGATTCCTTGTATGTAGCCATCGAGCAATGCTTAAAGCAGATTTCTATCTAAAGGTATTTTCATGTATCACGTTGTGATTCCAGCTCGATATGGTTCTACTCGGCTTCCTGCCAAAGCCCTGGCCGAAATTAACGGCAAACCTATGGTTTACTGGGTTTGGCGTCAGGCAATGCAGAGCAATGCGCTTAGCGTGACCGTCGCTACCGATGATGAGCGCATTCGGTCGGCGCTCAGTCCGCATGGTGTCGATGTGGCAATGACCGCCTCCGATCACCCGTCGGGTACTGATCGATTAGCCGAGGTCGCTCGAGTGAAAGCGTGGGCTGCCGATGACGTGGTGGTCAATCTACAAGGCGATGAGCCGTTGATGCCTGTGGCTAATGTTGAGCAAGTTGCCGAGCTACTGCTAGCGCATCCGGCGGCGTCTATCTCAACGCTGTGCGAGCCCATTGCTTCCTACACGACGTTTCTCGACCCCTCCGTGGTTAAAGTTGTCTCAGATAGCAGCGGCAGAGCACACTATTTTTCTCGTGCACCGATACCTTTTGAGAGAGATGGTGATGCGTCAAGCGCTCCCATCGAGGCTCGGAGGCATATCGGTCTTTATGCATACCGCGTGGGGTTTTTGGAGGACTTTAGTTCGGGCTCAGTCGCCCCCTACGAGCGTCTCGAATCGCTTGAGCAGCTCCGAGCACTGCACCGTGGCCATGAAATCAGAATCGCGGACGCAAAAGAGACCGCCCCGGCAGGTGTTGATACGGAAGCTGACCTAGAGGCAGTCAGAGCGATTATGGCGGGGCAATGAGCGCGCTCCAAGCCAACGTTTCATTGCGTGATCTCAATACTTTGCGACTGCAGTCCAAGGCTGCCTGGTTTGTGTCAGCCTCTAATGTGGATGAAGTGCAAAGTAGTGTTCGCGAAGCGCACACAAGAGGGCTTTCTCTGATAGCTCTGGGCGGAGGGAGTAATGTAATCCTGGGCCCGGAAATTGATGCCCTCGTGGTTCACATGAACATTCTTGGCCGAGAGCTGATAGAGGAGGTTGAGGATCAGGTGGTCGTCCGTGTCGGCGCTGGCGAAGGCTGGCATGAAACGGTTTTGTGGGCGCATCAGAATGGCTATTACGGTCTGGAAAATCTCGCGCTGATACCGGGTAGTGTAGGGGCGGCACCCGTACAAAATATTGGTGCTTACGGGGTCGAAGTTGAAAACTTCATCGTGCAGGTAAACGTCGTCGATGGTTTATCGGGTACCCCCGAAACACTGAGTAACGAAGACTGCGGGTTTGGCTACCGTGACAGTGCATTCAAGCGAGTGAGCGGTAAGCGCTGGTTGATAACTTCCGTCGATTTTCGTCTCTCAAAGATGCCTGTCTGCTGCCTTGAATATCCTGATTTGCGGAAGATGCGCGATGATAAACCCGTTACCCCAGCTAGTATTCTTGACGAAGTGGTAGCTATTCGCACCAGAAAGCTTCCGGACCCAAATATCCAGCCAAATGTTGGTAGCTTCTTTAAAAACCCTATTGTCAGTCGCGAGCATGCTCAAACCCTGAAAAATGCGCACGGTACGATGCCACAATTTCCTGTCCAAGAGGATCGAATAAAGCTGTCGGCAGCTTGGATGATCGATTACTTGGGCTGGCGCGGTGTCGAAGAGGCGGGCGTTAGAGTGGCTGACCAACATGCGCTTGTTTTAGTAAACGAATCTGCCTCGTTTGCATCAGAACTTATTGTTTTAGCCGATAAAATTAGCGCGTCAGTGAAGAACGTTTTCGACGTAGAGTTAGAAATCGAACCTCAGATGATAGCGTTGGATCTCTAATGATCGCGAATGCTGGCTTTGATGCAGAGTCCTTTCTCAAACAGCTGACTACACGGCCCGGTGTCTATCAGATGTATGACAGTGCTGGCGGACTTCTATACGTCGGCAAGGCCAAGAATCTCAAGAATCGTGTAACCAGCTATTTCAGGGCGAGTGGTCTCTCGGCAAAGACGATGGCGCTTGTGGCGCGCATACGTGATATTCAAGTGACAGTGACGACCACCGAGCGCGACGCCTTGCTCCTTGAACACAACTTAATCAAGGAATATCACCCGCCGTACAACATTCTCCTGAAAGACGATAAGTCTTACCCCTATATCTATCTGTCATCGGAGGATAAATGGCCAAAACTGGGGTTCCATAGGGGCGCTAAACGTCGGAAAGGCGAGTACTTTGGGCCGTACCCGAGTGCGGGTGCGGTACGCTCCACGCTTCACCTGATGCAGAAGGTGTTTAAAGTGCGCCAATGTGAAGAATCTTATTTTAGAAACCGCTCGCGCCCTTGTCTGCAGTACCAAATAGGGCGTTGCTCTGGCCCCTGTGTGGGACTTGTCAGTGAGGAGGATTACAAAAAGCAGGTGGAAAATTCCGCGCTGTTCTTGAGCGGCAAATCGCAAAAAGTGATGAAGCGACTCGCAGATGACATGGAGCAAGCGGCGGAGAAGCTCGAGTTTGAAAAGGCGGCGGAATATCGCGACCAACTGCAGCGCCTACAGGACGTACAGGCCAGCCAGGGTATTGAGGGGTCTCGCGGCGAGCTCGATTTGTTGGCGGTTAAGCAAGCCCATGGGCAGGCCTGCGTTCAAGTCTTGTTTGTTCGAGAGGGCCGCGTTTTAGGTTCCAGGACCTATTACCCGGCTACACAGCTTGAGGAAGATGAAACTTCGGTTCTCGATGCTTTCATTCCTCAGTTCTATTTGTCGGGCAGGCAAATGATCCCGCAGGAGATTGTCGTAAGCCATAAGCCCAACTATGCAGAGTTACTCGCTGATACCTTGATGGAGCAGAGCAAGCGCAAGGTTGTGATTAAGACATCAGTCCGTGATGCCCGGGCGCGCTGGTTGCAACTGGCAAAGCAGACTGCCGAGAGCAATCTAGACTCTTTCTTGAGTGGGAAACAGACCATGGCGGGGCGACTGGAAGCGCTTCGTCGAGAGTTGGATTTGGAGATGTCCCCAACGCGCATGGAGTGTTTTGACATCAGTCACAGCTCGGGTGAGGCAACCGTCGCATCTTGCGTGGTGTTTGATAGCAATGGGGCCCGCAAGGCCGACTATCGAAAGTTCAATATCGATGGTATTGCAGGCGGTGATGATTACGCAGCCATGCAGCAGGCACTAGAGCGACGTTACCGCAGGTTATCAAAGGGCGAGGGGACTTTGCCCGATGTGTTGTTCATAGATGGCGGAAAGGGCCAGGTGTCGCAGGCGCAACAGGTGCTGGAGCAGTTCGATCTCACGACTGTTAAGGTGGTTGGCGTTGCAAAAGGCACAACCCGCAAAGCGGGTTTCGAGACACTGATCGATGGTGATACCGGGGCAGAGACGCAGCTAAGAGGCGATAATCCCGCGCTGCATTTGATTCAGCAGATACGCGATGAGGCCCACCGGTTTGCAATCAGTGGTCATCGAGGGCGACGCTCCAAGGCACGAAAGCGGTCCACGTTAGAAGGCATTGCCGGTGTCGGTTCAAAGCGCCGGCGCGACTTGTTGCGCCATTTTGGCAGTATCCGGGGTGTTGAGAACGCGTCGGTCGATGAAATTTGCAAAGTAGAGGGTATCAATGCGACTCTCGCTCAAAGTATTTACGATCACCTCCATACCGTTGAACAGTAATTCCCGGAGCTAATGTGCGTTGGACGCTTCCTAACATCCTCACTTTATTGCGCGTTGGCTGTATTCCGCTCCTGGTGGCTGCGTTCTATCTGGTAGGATCTTACTCTGGCTTTTTGTCAGCGCTGATATTTTTGGTGGCTGCCATCACCGACTGGTTCGATGGCTGGCTCGCCAGGATGCTTAACCAAGAAAGCGAATTCGGTGCGTTCATGGATCCAGTGGCAGACAAATTGATCGTCGCGACAGCTTTGGTTCTGTTGGTGGCGCATTACGACAATATCTGGATCACGCTCGCGGCAATGGTAATTATCGGTCGCGAAATTCTTGTGAGCGCATTGCGTGAGTGGATGGCTCGCAGTGGCCGTAGTGAGTCTGTGGCAGTGACCAGTGTCGCGAAATTCAAAACGACGCTTCAGATGACGGCCATTACCATTCTGCTTTGGCGCTCGGATCAGGGCCCAAGCGATGCTTGGCTATTGGCGGGCTACGTTGCCCTGGTTATCGCTGTTGTTTTGACGTTGTGGTCGATGTGGAGCTACTTACAAGTCATGCTGGGTAGCTCAAGCAAGAACGAAACTGCTTGACCGTAAGGGCACAGCGAATACACTCAAACGTATGCGGGAATAGCTCAGCTGGTAGAGCGCAACCTTGCCAAGGTTGAGGTCGCGAGTTCGAACCTCGTTTCCCGCTCCAACTCCTCCAGCGTGGCCCAACACGCAACTTGGCTTACATAATCACCGCTTCGTGCGAAAAACGCTTCGCAGTAACAGGCGCTATCAATGACCACTGAAACTTGGTTGCTGCTCTCTTTGACACTGTTTGCAGGCGCTGCATCTCCCGGACCATCGCTAGCTCTCGTGGTCCGCACAGCCTTGGCTCATGGCCGATTGGCAGGGCTGACTGTTGCTTTAGCTCATGGACTGGGAGTCGGGCTTTACGCGCTTTTGATCGTTATTGGGGTTGCTGAAGCAATCAGGCGCACGTCGTGGGTCATGGATGCACTGCAATTAGCCGGCGTTTTATTCCTCGCTTACCTCAGCGTTTTGATGATTCGTGGTGGGATTGCGACCATCCGCC
>CBFHQN010000021.1:18003-22956 GCA_965657765.1 Luminiphilus sp.
ACAGGCGTTAACGGAACCCGATGAGTACCGGAGCAGGCAATCAAATTTTGCAAGAAACCTGAGCGACGGTTTTTTGATTGTCTTCCTGAATCCTAAAGTGCTCGTATTTTTTCTCGCTATCTTCAGCCAGTTCCTAACGCCAACCCAGTCAGTAAGTATTCAGGTAACGGCTGCAGGTTTAGCCGCTGCTATTGATTTTCTTTGGTACGCCTTGATGGCAACCCTCGTCAGTGTGTCCGCGGTGCATAGGGTGCTAGCACGTTGTTCGGGTTATTTAGATGTTGGATTTGGGCTGTGCTTAGGTGGAGTCGCAACTTGGATAGCGGTATCACTGATTTAGACAATCTTTGCGACGCAAAAAAATGGCGCCGATAAAGGCGCCATTTGTCTAAGCATTCAGGACTGTCTTTCTAAGCGTTAGCCTCTGCTGTCGCCTTAGCCCATTTGTAGTCTGCTTTACCGTTAGGCGCACGCTGCACAATATCCACGAGGATGCATTGCTTTGGCGCCTTGTAGCCTGCCAACTGCGTTTTGACGTGCTCTCGGAGGCCATCCTCACCGATCGGCGCTGTGCCGGGCTTTTGTGAGTAAACGGCAATCACACGGTTACCAAGACGCTCGTCCGGCAGACCTACGACCAAGCAGTCCTCAACGTCATCGTGACGCTTAATCGACTCCTCAACTTCCTCGGTGAAGACCTTTTCACCACCAGTATTGATGCACTGCGAGCCACGGCCCAGCAGCGTAATGGTGCCATCGGCCTCGACGGTCGCGAAGTCACCCGGGAAGGAATATCGCACGCCGTCGACAACGCGGAAGGTTCGCGCTGATTTCTCCTCGTCTTTGTAATACCCACGGGGAACGATGCCTGCAGTGGCGACCATGCCCATTTCACCGGAGCCCGGTTGTACGGGTTTGTCGTCCTCGTTAAAGACTTTGACATAGTCCGCAATCATAAACTTAGCCGTCTTGGCAGCACCTTCGCGGGTACTAATAGAGGCACCCATAGAGCCCTCGGTTGAGCCCATAATGTCGTTGAGCACCATACTCTGATGTTTGAGAAGGCCTTCCTTGATCTCTGCGGACCACATAACGCCTGAAGACGCGATTTGACCCACACGCGATAAGTCGTAGGGCTTGCCTGCCGCTTTCGCGGCATCAAGTGCTGCCAAAATTGGACGCGCAAATGCGTCACCCACAATCGTGAGGTCGGTCACCTTGTTATCAACGACGCACTGTAAGAGCGCGTCCGCGTCAAGGTGCTGTGTGCGCTGAGTGACGACAGTACCGCCACAGTTAAGCGCCACCATGGTGCCAATCCACATGCCTGTACCGTGCATTTGAGGGCACGCAGGGAGGCTGCAGTGGACGGCGCCCATTTCGGTAATCGCCCTTGCACCTGCCAGCACCTCATCTATGGATGTGGGTGGCGCGAGACCTCGGGAGGTGTAGCCGCCAATGCAGAGCCAGTGGGCGAGGGCACCGTTGTCATACATCACACCTTTAGGCATGCCCGTAGTTCCACCGGTGTAGAGCATGTAACGGTCTTCATAGGCGCTTGGCGTAAAGGGCAGTGGCTCAGAGCTTGTTAACGCTGTTTCGTAATCCAGAGCGCCGTCGAGCAGCGGCTCGCCGCATCCGTCGTCGACCTGAATGTACAGCTTAATCTTTGGAAGTGATTCACGAATTTCCTTGATTCGAGGCGCGTAGCTTGCGTGGAAGATCACGACCTCAGAGTCACTGTTATCGAGCAAGTAAATGAGTTCCTCAGCGCGATAGCGGTAATTTACATTCACGGGGCAAACAGACTGCTTGAAACAGCCAAAGTGCGCTTCGGTGTATTCGTTACAGTTGAGCATGTACATACCCACTGACGCACCATTGGTGACACCGTTTGCCGCAAAAAGGCCTGCTAGTCGAGCAGCCCTGTCATTGAACTCCGACCATGTAACCGTTTTGCCTTCGCAGATGAGGGCAGGTCGGTCAGGGAACGCTTCTGCAAGTGCTGTCCAAACGTTATTGAAGTGAAATTCCATCTAATTGCTCCGCTGGCATTATTGTTGTTAACAGCGCGGCGCAGATAATGAATCAAACGCCGATCCATGAGCTAGAGACTCTCATGAGCCGGCGGAATTTTCTAGCCCGTATCGGGGCGTTTAACCTTGAGTCGAATGTTGGCGGTGAGGATCTTTGCTAACGGCTCTATGCAGAGTGCGAATCGACCACTCTAACGATGCCCAGATTAGTCCCTCTTACACGTGTTTTCTTCAGGTGTTTGAGAATGGGTTTGGGCATCCCCTCGGGAAGGTCGATGGTCGCGTAGTGCTCGAAAATATTGATCTTGCCAATAAATTCACCCTCGATGCCGGCCTCGTTGGCAATGGCACCCATGATCTCGCTGGGCTTTACACTTTGCTTTTTCCCTACGCCCAGCCAAAAGCGCTCCATAACCACATCGGGATGCTCCTCAAGCGAGCGAGCGCGCCCTAGCTCTTTTACCGTATAAGAGAGGGGAACTTCTCGCTCTTTGCCCTGTTTGTCCTTGAGCGGACGGGGTTCCTTGCGTGCATCTCGTGAGGATTTCTGTTCCTCGTCAGTGCGTGATGCTCTGGGTTTTACTGGCGCAGCGGGGGGCTCTGCACCATCCATCACCATGCCAGCTAACGCTATAGCGATATCTTTATGGCTATGTCCATCTTTTACTAGTTGCTCGACTGCGTCATTCGCTTTCGGATGCGCGGGTGCGTTCATGGCGTCACGGAGCTTGTTAATGAGCCGTTCTCTCGCTTTTGCTTCGATTTCCGCGTACGTCGGTAATTCGATTGATTGAATCTTTTGCTTGGTCACTTTCTCGATGTTGTGGAGCATTCGACGCTCACGCGGTGCAACAAACAAAATCGCTTTACCCGCGCGTCCTGCCCGGCCCGTGCGGCCAATGCGGTGAACATAAGACTCGCGATCGAAAGGAATATCGTAGTTGATGACGTGAGTAATGCGCTCTACGTCTAAGCCGCGCGCAGCAACATCGGTAGCAACGGCAATATCGAGACGACCGTCCTTCAGCTGTTCCACGGTCTTTATTCGTGTCTTTTGATCAATATCGCCGTTGAGCGGAGCGGCATTAAAACCTCGCTGCCGCAGTTGATCTGCAATGGCCGAGGTCGACTCGCGCGTTCGTACGAAGATAATGACTCCCTGCGTATTCTCTACCGCCAAAAATCTAGTAAGGGCATCGAGTTTGTTTGTACCCTTCACCAACCAATAGCGCTGCTCGATATTGATGTTTGTCGTCGCTTGAGAGGCGATAGAGACCTCGACAGGGTCCACAAGGTGCACCTTGGCGATCTCGCGAATGCGAGGTGGCATGGTGGCTGAGAATAATGCGACGCGCCGACCTTTGGGCGTCTGCGAGAGAATCTCGTCGACATCATCAATGAAGCCCATTCGAAGCAT
Organism: Luminiphilus sp.; assembly: GCA_965657765.1. GTDB lineage: Bacteria > Pseudomonadota > Gammaproteobacteria > Pseudomonadales > Halieaceae > Luminiphilus. Next base: position 21,457 of record CBFHQN010000021.1, read on the forward strand.
TTCATCAGCTTCGTCCAATACAACGGTCTTAATCTGGCTGAAGTCAGCAGACTTTCGATTGAGGTGGTCGAGCAGACGACCGGGGGTCGCCACAATGACGTGGACGCCTTCTCTCAATTGCTTTAGTTGCTGGCGCATATCGTTACCGCCGCAGAGTGCAACGACTTTGCAGCCCTTGGAACGCTTTGCGTAGCTTCTGAACGCATCCGCTACTTGCATCGAAAGCTCGCGCGTCGGGCAAAGCACAAGAATCTGCGGTATCGCAGTGTCAAAATTCAAGCTTGCCAGTGAGGGCAGCGCAAAGGCTGCCGTCTTGCCGGTACCAGTCTGCGCGATGCCTACGACGTCTTGTCCGCTGAGCATGGCAGGAATTGTTTCTGCCTGGATCGGCGTCGCAGCCTCGTAGCCCAACTCAGTTAGGGAATTAAGCAAAAAATGAGGCAGACCAAGGCTATCAAAAGCCGTTGGCGCGGAATCAGTATCGGTCATGGGATATGTACGGGCTGGGAAAGCGCGCAGACTACGCTTAGATGCTGCACTGAGAAAGGTAAATCCTGCCTATATCTTCTGTTTTATCCGTAAAGGTCGATATTAGCCTCGAAAAAGCCTCGTTGACGTTCTTGCCACTCGCACGCTTTTTTCGTTAGCTCGCCTCAGCCGCACCTAGGGTTTTCTCAATATCACTGAGCAGGGCCCGCTGCGCTTTCCAAAAAAAGAACACGCCTGATGTGCCAATCGTGAGTGCCGTAACCATGGCATATCGTAAGTTCTCAGTTCCAAAGTGCGTACTGTAAGCGTCTGACAGAGCCCCTACGAATAGTGGGCCTAAGCCCAGCCCGATCATATTAATGACGAATAGCAGGATGGCGGAGGTGCTGGCGCGCATGCCAGCCGGCACGAGCGTGTGACAAATGGCGATACAGGGGCCCAAATAGAGGGTACCCAAAATGTGGCCGGGCGCGTAAGCCATAATCACGTAGAGCGGTTCTGTCCCAAGCAGGGTGACGTAGGAAAGCGGCAGGGACAGCATAATTCCATAGAGTGCAATACGGACGTACCACCGTTTATCTTTTTCTCCCCAGCGATCAGCAAAATAGCCCCCGAGGAAGGTACCCAACATGCCGGTGGTGCCACCAATGACTCCTAGGACAATGCCCACTTCAGTGACTGATAGCCCATAGTTGCGGATCAGCAGCGAGGGCAAGAAATTACCGTTGCCGTAACCGACAAACGACGCAGTGGAGCAACCTAGCGCTATCCACCAGAACGATGGACGCTTGGCCAAAACAGCCATGGTGTCTTTAAAACTTGCCTTATCTTGGTTGGTTTTCGCGACAAGGGTACGCTTTGGCTCCCTGACTAAAATGAGTAGTAGGCATGCGAGGAAAATGCCGGGGATACCCACGATGAAGAAGGCGTTTCGCCAACCAAAAGTCTCAGCAACCCATCCACCGGCGAAGTAGCCGAAAAATATTCCGAAGTAGATCCCGGTGGTATAGA
>CBFHQN010000022.1:0-21649 GCA_965657765.1 Luminiphilus sp.
CAAAACGAAGGGTTATAAAAGGAATCGTGGAAGGGGTACGTGTGGACAGAGACAAAATCGACCGCTTCAAATAGTTGAGTAAGATCATCTGTGTGGTAAATCGGGTTGCCACCTCCCCATGACTCGTAATTATCTGAGCTGGTCACCCAAACGTCCGCCATTAGATCGCCGCTTGTCTTGGCGTCTTGCAGGTAGTTCACCCACTTTAAGATTGTCTTCGGATAAACAAAATATGTGACTGCCCACTGGACCATCGCCTCGTTCCCGACAGCAATCGCTTTCACAATGTCGGGGTACTCGTTTGCAAGTCTTATCGCGGTCTCAATCTCGCGCGAATTATTCTCCTGATTTCCCTGGGTATGGTCAGGCCCTGTTCCCTCCACCCACGCGTCGTTTTCTGCATCCCAAACCGCTTCGGTCCAAGAGTTTTTAGCCTCAATCCACGCACCCAACATCACGTACATTTCAAACGTTGGGTCTACTGACTTCTCTCGTCGAATTGCCTCGAGTAATCGCTCTGCCTGCGGAAACTGAGAAGTGTTATAGGTCCGAAGTAGCTTCACGCCCATCGCATTGAGAATTCGGATGTCGTCGATCAGTTGCTCGACGGTAGGCCCTTCGTCCCGGGTCTTCCCTCGATAGCCGCCATAGGAGATCGCTCGGTAGTCAGGGTTACCAAAAATTTCCGCAGGCGCCGGCCCCTGATGAGGGGTATTGGACGGTGAAGAACAAGCGACGATCGATGCCAAAATAGTTAATAGAGCGACCCGGAAAAAGGTAGAAGCAAGGCGCACAGCAATCCCCAAAATAAAGCGTGTGCGTAGTATGAAACCAGGACCCCATTACTCGGGAATCACTTGTCTCAGATCTCGCCCCATTCGGCGTGAACAGACGATCGACGCCAGCATTTAGTATCTTTTTATAAAGAATCAGATTAAGTAGGATACGCCACCCCAAAAGGTAGCCCCTATCAGACCCAGACCCCAAAATGCACTGTTTCAAAAACCCACCACGCACCCAGCTGATAAGCGCTTTTATCGGTTACCTCAGTCTTCTCACTTTCAGCAACTTGACATGGGCTAATACCGCCGGCGTCTTTCCTCCAGTCGTTCACGATGGACATCGATCGCTGCAGTACCGCGTCACCTTAAATCCAGACACTGGAGCCTATGGCACCCGACTCCATTATCAGGAGAGTTTGAATGAAGATGTGATGCTGCGAGGTATTGTGCATGCGTCAGAGAGCGCAACGGGACACTCAAAAGTAGACTTCGTACAAGGTGAGTTGTTTTGGGATCTTGGCGAAGTCACCGATCGGCTGCGCCACGGATTTCGCTTTGATGCCCGTGCGCGCGGCCGCGGCGAACCGTCTTCTGTTTCCGTCAATTACGGACTGCAGTACAGCGTCAGTCCGAAATGGCAGGCACGCTTAGCCGTGTTAAATACTCGGTCCTTTGGTGGCAAGGCCAATACCGACATCCAGTTTCAAGCACGTAGCCATCTGAGCTATCGGGCAAGCCCAGCGGTCAGTCTAAATCTTGAGTACTACTCACAGCTGGGCGCCATCGATGATTTCAACCCTTGGAAAAATCAAAAGCATCAAATCGGTCCGAGTGTGAATTGGCGTGTTGCAAATGGCTGGACGCTATATGGTGGCTTTTTATCGAGCATGAACAACAGCTCGCCCGATACGGTCTATCGGATGTGGGTGACTAAAGCGTTTTAGCGCTTAATGCGATAAACGAGGCAACCCCCTTTGCACCAGCACCTTGTTACGGGCATGAGAGAGTTGCGCGGGTATTAACGCAATAACTTAGTCTCGTAAAAATGTGGTCTAACAATAAAAAAAGGAGAGCGATGCTCTCCTTTTTAATGAGACCGTGATCTCAAACTTCGTTTCAGAGATAAGAGGCCGGGTTACAAAACAAAGTCCCAAGACTTAGCCCGAACCACGGGCTCTTTCCAAGGGGAAACGCACCCATGCATCGCGGCAGATGAGATTTCTACATGCCGTTCATGATCAATGTTGTGACCACGCAAAGCATCGTGAGCCACGTTCCAAAGTTACCCACCAACCCGAAGATATTAGGTACTTTCGACTGCTGTATGCCGTACGCATGAAGAATACGTGCAACGAACAAGGTACCGCCAAGGATACTAATGGTTTGTGCCGAAGCACCGGTCATCGCCATCAAGCCTAGGCCGATCAGAATGCCGGGCACGTACTCGGTGTTGTTGCCATGCGCACGCACGGCTTTTTCCAATGTGACGGGGTCACCGGAATCCCCCTGAGCTTTGAAGCGGTTTCGAACCACATTCAGCGCTAGTAACAGGGTAAGTAAAAGATTGAGGCCTACCCAAAGCGACAGGGCGTTTAATTGTGCTGCTTCCATGATGTCTGATCTCCCAGGACTGTGTATTTATTCTTCGTTATTTGTTTTTCTGGTTTTGCCGCCCGCTCTGTTTTGCAGATCAGAGTAGGCCTGTGTTTATGGTTTTTCTAACACGCCAGCTTCGGCAGGCTTTCCACTGGCACCTAGACTGTGCACTTATTTAAGCGCGCCGTAAACGATGTTTTTGAGCTGACCACGGAAGTTAAAGGTTGACGATGGGATAAGCTGAGTCATGAAAATGACCTGCAGGTCCTCCTCCGGGTCGACCCAGAAAATAGTGGACGCGCGCCCACCCCAATAGAAGTCACCTGCGCCAACACTCGCGGATGCGATTTCGTCTAAGGTCGACGCAAAACCCAAACCAAATCCAACACCCTCATTGGCTGTTTCAGAGAAAGCGCCCAAGGCCATTTGCGCAAGTGACTGGCCGCCTGCCAAGTGATTCGCGGTCATGAGCTCGAGTGTTCTTCGCCCCAAGAGCTGATAACCGTTGTACTGACCTCCCTGACGCAACATCTCGCAGAAAGCCATGTAGTCTGAAGTAGTGCCAACTAGGCCTCCACCGCCAGAAAAGAAATTGCGACGGTGTCGGTAATGACTCGTTTCAGGGTCGTCTTCCAAGATCAACTTTTTATCGGGCATTCTCAGATAGCAGGCGGCGAAGCGATCAGCCTGTTCATCCGCAACCCGAAACCCTGTATCCGCCATGCCGAGTGGACCAAGAATCCGCTCCTGCAAAAACGACTCGAACGTTTGTCCAGAGATGATTTCAACCAAGGCACCGCACACATCGGTCGCCAGTGAGTAGCACCAGCGCTGTCCCGGATCGTAAAGCAGGGGAACGCCCCCAAGCTTGTCGGCAAAATCGAGAAGTGTCTCGCCTCCTCCTCTTGCTATACCTAGCTCTTTGTATGCATCGTCAACTGGCGTCTCCATGCCAGGCAGCAGACCGCCATAAGTAAGGCCCGCGGTATGACTGAGAATATGCTGCATTGTGACGGGCGAGGCAGGACGGCGAGTCACCATCTCCTCACCCGCCCCTTCCTGCCACACACGCTGCTCACGCCATGACGGAATGAACCTGTGAACCGGGTCGGTCAGCTGAAAACGTCCCTCCTCCCAAAGCATCATCAATGCGACAGAGGTAATCGGCTTGGTCATGGAATAGATGCGGAAAATCGTATCGTCGCGCATTGCTTTATTGCGCTCGCGATCCATGAGACCCATCGACTCAAAATAAGCGGGTATACCGTGTCGAGAAACCAAAACCTGGCAACCCGGAATTTTTCCTGGATCGATGTAGTTTTCTCTCAGGTGCGTACCAATTCTCGAAAGCTTTTCTTTCTGGAATCCCGCAGCCGTCGCATCTAATTCCATGGTGTTCTACCTCGTTATTCTCGGATCGAAATACCCCACTGGTAACGACCCACTTTTTGATTAAGTATCGCGGCGATGAGTAACGTCTCCCCACCGTATGTCTCTAATAGTCGCCTCATGACGCCGGCAACGCAATTCAACGATGCGTCTGCCAAATAAATGTCTAAACTGACCCCATAAGCTAAAACAATAAGGACCAACCATGAATATGCAGCTCGCGATCATTGACCTTCTCAGAGGCATGCCTCGACCACTTCTTCGCATGCTCGCAGGCAAACCCCCGAGCATCGATGGCAATACGCTCGATCTCAATATGCACATGATGGCCAAGCTCGCTGCAAGAGGTGCTGGTGATAGTGAAGCACCCATGTCCGTCGACGCCTTTCGAGAAGCAGCAAGCGCCTATAACGGACTCAACCTCCCTGTCGCTGATGGCGTGACCACATCGGACACGGCTTTGCCGCTACTTGGTAACCATCTTCAGGCGCGCATTTACCGACCGGCCACCCTCTCGGGACCGCTGCCCGCAGTCCTCTTTTTCCACCAAGGCGGACTCGTCATCATGGATCATCTAACCGATGACCATTTCTGTTCACTCATGGCTGCTCGCTGCAAAGCCGTTGTTATTTCACTCGACTATCGCCTCTGTCCAGAGCATGCCTTTCCTGCACCCATCGAGGATGCGGAGGCGCTGTGGCATCACGTTCAGGAAAATGCAGCCGCGATGAATATCGATCCGCAGAGGGTGGCGCTTTCGGGCGACAGTGCGGGAGGGCTTATCAGTAGCAGCTTAGCCATAAGCTTGCGCGACAAAGGTGGCGTGCAGCCTGCGGCTATCTGCCTTGCCTACCCCTGGGTAACCACCAACAACGAGAACCAACCCTCGCTGAGCAGTTGCGCCAACACTTTTCCCTTAACCGCTGACACCATGCACTTTTTTAATGAACAGGTGTTTCCAGACGATCGAGAAAAAGACAGTGCACTGGCTAACCCGCTACAGGTGGAGGACCTAAGTAAGTTGCCACCCACGGTCATTGGCACCGCTGGATTCGATCCGATTCGAGACCAAGGCAATGCCTTTGCACAGCGGCTTATCGATGCAGGTAACGAAGTAGAACATTTCTGCTTCAAGAGCCTGACACACAGCTACCTCATGTTTGGTCGCGTCAGTCGCGCTGCGGAAGAGGCCTGCGAGACGCTCGCATCGTCGCTATCGGAGATACTCAACCGCACGAACTGAATGTTCTGAGCTGCTTTTTATCCCACCATGCGACGGGTGAGCCATCGGCTCACCCCCATTCCAAACAGCCTACTCAGTCGATGCCAGGTTCTCGTTGACGAGCCGAGTACATGGTGAAGCTCTCGTCGCTGCGTTAAGCCATAGACCGCGGAGGCAACGGCGTCAGGCTTCATCTCCCACGTCATGTTCTCGATATGCCGGGGATCTAAGGAGCGGCCCATTTCAGTATCGATGACCGGCGGCTTGATGCAGGTCACGTAAATGTCGTCGCTCTCCCACTCCAAATTAAGCGCCTGTGTAATGCCATCAACGTAGAACTTAGTTGCGCTGTAAACAGCGAGCAGCGGAATACCGTGGATACTCGATGCTGAGCAGAGGTTAATCACCATGGCACCATCGGTTGCCTTGAGCATCGGGTGCGCAGCACATGACACCAGTGTCAAACCTGTCACGTTCACATCCACCATCGCCCTAATCTGACCCTCGCTGTGAGTCATTATTTCCCCACCCGATAACACTCCCGCATTATTTACCAAGACATCGAGCCTGCCGTCCGTGGCTTGCGAGAAAGTAGCTAAGGCTTGATCGATAGAGGCACTGTCGCGAACGTCGCAGAAACCAGCGACAGCGTCTTTGAATTCAGGTTCAGACAGTAGCTCCTCACAACGCGAAACGTTGATATCAAATAAGCCAACTTGAAAGCCCTCACGCGCGAACTGACGTGCAATCGCCAGACCGATACCCTGCGCTGCACCTGTGATAAACACCGTCTTCATATCTCACCCCGCTCTTTGCTGTTTCTTTATCGTTTTCTTTCTCGTTGTTTTGCTTATCGTATTTTTCGTCACCGCCGTGGTCATTGACTTGTTCTTTATTCTCGATAGAACACGGCTTTTAAATTTTTATCGTTTTTTAGTGGAAGTCAGTTGGCGGCGATGCATCAGTAGAGCACGGATAAGGAATTAGCCCAATAGGACACAAAATTTACCTCGCAGCCCTTCCCAGCCTGCAAAAAAATACGAATACTGCGGCTCCCCAATGGATCAGTGTAAATAAAAAGAATGAATTGGCCCCTTCTTGGCGATGCTGTACCTCAACGAAAGCACCCTATTCGAACCTTGATTGGTCGTGTGGTGTTTAAACTCATTGGGTGGAAGCTCGAGGGAAACCTGCCAAACAGATCAAAACTTGTCCTTGTGGCTCTGCCACATAGCTCAAACTTTGATTTTATTTTGGCGCTGTCTGTTATCTGGGGATGGGGCCTCAAACTTAACTACATGGGCAAGCACACCCTCTTTAAGTTCCCCCATGGCTTCTTCTTTCGAGCTGTCGGTGGGATTCCCGTAGATCGACGATCACCGCAAGGACTGATCGAAAAAATGACGAGCGAGTTCAACTCTCGGTCATCACTCATGCTCGGTATCGCGCCCGAAGGAACCCGCAACAGTGACGGCACGTTAAAAGCGGGTTTTGCCCGTATTGCCATCGCAGCGTCAGCACCTGTTGTGCCGGTCATCGTAAATTACAAGACGAAAACGCTTACCTTAGGAACGCTCATTACAGATTTAAGCAGTGTCGAGAGCATTATCGCGGCGGTAAAAGAGCAGGGACGGAGCGGTCACCGGAGAGCGCCAGCCAAGCTCTAGATCAAACCAGCGATTTGTTGACCTCTTTTGCGACGCTCTCAAACAAACTCACCATGTGACGCGCAAGCGGGGTTGTGTAAGTCTCCCGCTTAACCAAGAGCGCACTCTTCCACTCGATGGATAGGGGTAGTGGCAGCTCTACCAAATCACCCGACTGGATCTGAGCGGCAAAGACTGCCCTCGGCCCCATGCAAATAGCATCGGATGACAACGTCAGTGATCTCAACGAGTCGTAGTTATCCGAGACGATCTTTAAGTTGTTAAAGCCGGCAGGGATATTCTGACCTCGTACCGTTCCCTGAGCCTTCGGTGAAATCAAAGGATATTGAGTAAGCGCCGACTCTGTAATCGCCTCACCACACAGGGGGTGGGACGCACGCACCACGGCGACAATGTGGTCGCTGACCATTTCAAAACCACGGATGTGATCAGTGGATTGCTCGGAGGCCGAGAAGGGACCAACAATAATGTCCAGTTCCGCATCGGCGAAGAGTTTGAGCAAGGTCTGATCGTCTTCCGCAACAATCGACACTGACACCTCACCCGTTGTCTCGAGGAATCGGCTGAGAACTTGTGGCAGCATCAACTGTTCAACAATGGGCCCTACCCCCAATCGAAGCTCGCCCGAGTCCAGTGACGTCATCAACTCCACGTGACGCTTAATATCGCGTAACTGAGATCTCGCTTGATGCGATTGCGCGAGCACATAGTCGGCCACGGGGGTGGCCACTAAACCGGTTGAATAGCGGAAAAACAATTCAGCCCCCAAGGTGCGCTCAAGCCGAGCCAACCGCTTACTCAATGTTGGTTGCGATATCGAAAGCTCACCGCAGGCTTTAGAAAGGCTGCCCGTTCTGTGGACAGCTTCAATGAGTTCAATGTCGCGAATATCCATGGGTGCCTACCGTTTCAATATCACCAACACAACTTGCTATTCATTTATTTTAGTAAAACTCATAAAACTATTCATTAGTTTTGGTACTAGATGATTGTTACGGTGTAAGAAAATAAACGGATATCTATCAGCATGGACACACCAAAGGTAACCATCTGGGGGACCAGCACACCGCGAAGCTTTCGACCGCTGTGGATGGCTGAAGAGCTGGGCATTGATTACGAGCACAAGCCCATAGGACCCAGAACCGGCGAGACGCAAACTCCCGAATACCAGCAGCTGAATCGAAAGCAGAAGATTCCTTTTATGCAGGACGGCGACGTAAAGCTATCGGAGAGTCTGGCGATCTGTCGCTACCTCCGAGATCAGTATCCTTCGGAGCAGGTACTTACTCCACAGGACCTCTTTACCAGAGCTAAAGAAGACGAGTGGTGCTGCTACATTTACGGTGAGTTAGACGAGACTAGCTTGTACGTCATGCGTCGCCATGGCGATCTTGGCATGATTTATGGCGAATCTGAAACGACGGTCAACGCGTCGCGTGCCTATGCCGAGAAGCACTTTGAAGTCGTAGGGCAGCTGCTGGAAAAGCGACCTTACTTGGTAGGTGACCAATTTGGACTTGCCGACCTCTTCCTAATGTCATGCATTGACTGGGCGAACGCCTACCAGGTCGCTCTGCCCGACAGTCTGCATGCCTATCACGCTTACATTGCTGAACGCCCTGCGTATATGCGAGCCATGAAACTAAACTATCCTGATCTTTTTGGAGCTAACTAATGGGTGCCTTAGACGGACTGAAAGTACTTGACTTAACCAGCATGGTCTCGGGCCCCGTGGCGGCAATGATGTTGGCCGACCAGGGCGCGCGCGTTATCAAAGTAGAGCCTCTTGTGGGCGAGCAAATGCGGCACATTGGTGGAAAGCATAACGAGGTGTCACCCGCCTTTTACTCGTGTAACCGCGGTAAGGAATCGATTTCTCTGGATCTCAAATCAGAGGAGGGGAAAAAGATCCTTGTCGATCTGGCGGCTGATGCCGATGTCTTTATCCAAAACTTTCGCCCTGGTGCGATTGAGCGAATGGGCTTTGGCGAGGATGTTCTTCGTGAGACCAATAAAAAACTCATTTATGTCTCTATCAGTGGCTTTGGCGAGAGCGGTCCGTACTCACAAAAGCGTGTGTACGATCCTGTGATCCAAGCATTGTCCGGCGCGACTGACATCCAGATGGATCGCGCATCTGGGCGGCCACAAATGTTCCGCATCATCCTTGCAGACAAAGTCACATCATTGACGGCCGCACAGGCGATTAGCTCAGCGCTCTACGTGCGTGAAAAGACCGGGGAAGGGCAACATATTCGCTTGTCCATGCTGGAAACCATGTTGTCCTTTTTCTGGCCCGAGGGCATGGCCGGACTTACCTACGGCGACATGGAGTTCGACGTGACTAAACTGCAGGGTACACAGGACCTTATCTACGAGACGCAAGATCGCTACATCACTGCAGGCGCCATCTCCGACAAAGAGTGGGCCGGCATGTGTCGAGCGCTCAATCGCGAAGACCTCATCGAGGACTCGCGTTTCAAGACTGCAGGTGACCGATTTGTAAATGTCGAAGAGCGCAAACAAATTACTGCAAGCGAAATCAAAAAATGGGCAAGTGACGAAGTGCTCGAACGACTGGATAGCGAGGGTGTCCCTTGCGCCCCGCTACTGACGCGCATGGAGCTAATGGATCACGACCAGATCCTCGCAAATGAGTCCATTAATAAGACCTCCTACGAGGGATTCGGCGAGGTTCGCCAAGCGCGTCCCGCAGCACGCTTTGACAAGACACCGAGTGAGATCGCAGGACCGGCACCCAAGCTCGGCGAGCACGGGCCGAGTTTACTCGCCGAACTTGGCTATGACGAAGAGACCATCGAGTCACTTATCGAGAACGGCCGCCTTAAGATCGGCCATTAAGTATCGGAGAACACTGACATGAAAAAAGTATGTTTGATTATCGGCGCAGGCGCGGGGATTGGCGGTTCAGTAGGTGCTAAGTTTGCAGAAAACGGCTATCACGCTGCACTTTGCCGTCGCAGTGATGCAGAAGGCTTGCAAAAGCTCGTTGATGGTATCGAGTCAAACGGTGGTTCAGCCTCGGGCCACATGCTGAATGCCGTAGAAAAAGGCGCTATCGAGAAATTAGTCGAAGAAGTTGAGCAAATTGGCCCCATCGAGGTCGTACTGTTCAACTTGGGGGCACAGATCGGTAACCGTTCACTCGAAAGCACCGCGCTAAAAACCTTTGAACTGGGATGGCAGATGGCGTGCATGGGTTTATTCCGACTCGCTAAAGCTGTAATTCCGGCGATGGAAGCTCGCGGCACGGGCACCATTTTAGTGACCTCAGCCACAGCTGCGGTTCGTGGTAACGCCGGGCAGCATTCACATGCGGCTGCCATGGGCGGCCGACGCATGCTCTGTCAAACCTTAAACGCCGAGTACGCATCCAAGGGAATTCACGTTGCACACATCATCGTAGATGGTGCCGTCGATGCGCCTGATACACTTGGAAAAATGCTGGGTGCTGAGATGTTCGAGAAACTTCGCGAGACCCGCGGAAAAGAAGATGGACTCCTACTACCGAGTGAAATGGCAGAAACCTACTTCCACATAGCTCACCAACACCGATCAGCGTGGACACATGAATTAGATTTGAGAGCGTACTCAGACCTTGCATGGTGGAACCACGCGCCTTAATCTAACAATAGAGAAAATAATAATTAGCGGAGAACACGGCATGACATTAACCGTTACCCCCTCAGGACAAGCCTGCGGCGCTCGCATCGAAGGCATCGATCTCACCCAAGAACTCACCGACTCACAGATCGCCGAACTCAGACAACTGTGGCTGGAGCACAAGGTCATCGCCCTACCGAACCAAGCGCTTACGCCAGAGGACCTCGAGCGAGTAGCCCAATATTTTGGTGAAGTCGGGGAAGACCCCTTCTTCGGGCATATCGATGGCTATCCCAATATCTGCGCGATTCAACGTGACGCGGATGAGAAGACACCTATTTTTGCCGAAATCTTCCACACCGACTGGAGCTTTATGGCAGTGCCACCCGCCGGCACGGCGCTTTTTGGTATCACGATTCCTCCACATGGCGGTGACACTTTATTTGCTGACCAAGTGAAGGCCTACAAGGAGATGCCCGACGAACTTCGCGAGAAAGTTGAGGACCTTACTGCCATACACTCTGCCGCGCTCGGCTATGCCCCCGACGGCGCCTATGGCGACGGCGATCAAGAAGCCGGCCGCAGCATGCAGATCAAACCTAGTGAGAAAGCCCGGGAAACCTGTCCCCACCCACTTGTGAGGGAGCACCACGAGACTGGCACTAAGGCACTGTTTTCATCCGCTGCTTACATACAGAGCTTTGAGGGTATGTCGCTTGAAGACTCGCAGGCCCTCGCGATGGACTTGTACGTCTATCAGACGCAGGAGAAGTTCCAGTACCGCCACAAGTGGGAAAAGGACATGTTAGTCATTTGGGACAATCGATCCCTTCTCCATTCAGCGACCGGCGGCTTCGATGGATACGATCGACTGCTTCACCGCGTCACCATTGCGGATACGCAGTGGTGATAGATCTATAACCGCCCTCAAAAGAGGCCCGTCCAGATGATTTCCGATGCATTACTCGACGCCCTGGCTGAAGCGATAAGCAATAGCACTCAACTCCCCGAGTTCCCTGCGGGCATTACGGTAGCAGACGCCTATCAGCAGCTACCCGAGCTCACTAAACGTGTGGCAGGGAGTCCAGCGGGTATCAAGGCCGGCATTACAAACACCGACTTACAAAAGTTATTTGGTCTTGAAGAAGCACTTATCGGGCTGCTGTATCAAAATCGTGAAATCAAAAGTGGCGACAATCTGGTGTATTCACCGCACAGACGCATCGAGTGCGAGATGGCTATTACTTTTGACGCAGGCGGCGAACCGATCGCCGTCGGTCCAGCCATTGAATTTGTCAGTCTGGATTTCGCACGCCCAGAAGACATGACGCCCGGCAACGTCACGCTCTGTAACCTAGGCGCAGATCAGTTTATCCGCGGTGAAATGACCGACTGGGATAGCTTTGACTTTGAAGCGCTTTCAACGATTGAAATCGTAGCAACACGCGATGGCGAGACATTGCTCACAACCACACCGATGGATTCGCTTGGCGGACCACGATCAGCCCATGACTGGTGTATGGCAAAAGCCAAAGCGCTGGGCTATGGATTTCCTGACGGCGGCATTTTACTCGCGGGAACTAACGGCTCAGCACTGACGGGTGAACCGGGTGAATACGCGATTCATTTCGGTCACCTCGGATCGATTCAGTTCACGATCACAGAGAACTAGTCATAAGCCTGTCCTAAACGTCTACTCTCATTGTCGAGGTCTTATCTGTAAATTCTAGTTCCAAGGCGCGCTGTGTAAGGCCTTCTCTATAAGACCCTCAGCTCACTAGCACGCTCGTTTTCTTTTGGGTTAACGTTGCAACGACACAATAATGAAAAAAGGTCTTGTTATGAGTTCTGGATTTGCAACGCCACGCATTAAGCGTGTCATCAGTATTTTCGGCGCAGTTTGCGTTCTTGCGGTGGCTGGTTGCGATCAGTCAGAAACCGATTTGGCGACACCAAAATACTCAGCAACCGTTGTGAAAACCGAATTTGGCATTCCACATATTACGGCCGACTCATGGGGATCACTCGGCTTTGGGGAAGCGTACACAGCAGCTGAAGATCAGCTCTGCAATATGGCGCTCGCGCTGGTCCAATCCCGCGGCGAAAGCGCCGCTGTCTTCGGCCCTGGACAAAAGAATCGAAATGCCAGCCGTGACATTGTCGTCAAAGCCCTCGCCATTTCAGAAAGGGCTCAGCGGGCCCTTGCGGAGCAAACGCCCCCCATCCGCGAATGGATCGAAGGCTATGCGGCGGGCTACAGCCAATATGTCACCGAGCAGCAGGGGAATTTTGGATCGTGGTGCGACCAGGCGGACTGGGTACGGCCGGCCACGGCCGAGGAGTTCATGGCGCAGTATGTGACCTTGGTTTACACGCTACCCCGCATCGCAGGCGCAATTACTGCCGCAGCACCACCAAGTGCTGATCTCTCGGCGACAGCAGCCACTGATATGACCTCAACGCCGGCAGCGTCCATCTTCGCTGCGAGCGAACACGGCTCAGCATCCCTAGATCGAAGAGGCATACGCATCGCCGCCTTGAACGAAGCGCCCACTCTGGAAGACACACTGACCGATATGAAGCTCCGTGACATGGGCTCAAACGCTTGGGCAATCGGCGCCAAACGCTCCGAGAACGGAAAGGGACTATTACTCGCAAACCCGCACTACCCTTGGTACGGCATCGCACGCTTTTGGGAGAAACATCTGACCATCCCTGGCGTCTACAACGCCTATGGCGCAGGACTCATCGGAACGCCGGGGGTCGCTATTGGTTTTAACGATGCGGTGGGGTGGTCGCATACCGTATCAAACTCTAAACGCACCGTGATGTATCAACTTACATTGAATCCGGATGATCCAAGCCAGTATCGGTTTGAAGACGAGTGGCGTTCGCTTACGTCTACCGACGTTAGCATCACGATCAAAACACCCAAAGGCCCGGTCGATAAATCCCATACTGTTTGGTTCTCACACCACGGCCCGCTGATGGCATTACCCGGTCTCAGCGATGATCCAATGACGGTTTTCGCGGTGAGAGATGCAAACGCCGAAAACATCCATACATTCGCTCAGTGGCAAGCCATGGGCAGCGCACAGAGTATGGACGCTTTCATCGATGCTCACCGCCAATACAACGCAATGCCTTGGGTGAACACCATTGCTGCCTCTGCAGACGGTCGTGCGGTGTACATCGATAATTCCAATGTGGGCGCGTTGAGCGACGCCGCTATCGGGGCATGGCACGAGACGATAAAAGCGGTGCCCAAATTACAGTACCTGTTTCTGTCTAAAGGGTTAGTGATCCTAGACGGAAGCAAAGCGATGAACGACTGGCTCGAGACAGACTCTCCAATCCCAAACACCGAGCCGTTCGAGCGTCGACCACTTATCGAAAGCGAGCAATATGTTTTCAATGCCAATGACAGCTACTGGTTGAGCGATCCTGCAAATCCAGCAGCGTCCTTGTCGCCGCTTTACGGTCCAACCATGACACCTCGCAGCGTGCGCACTCGGATGAATATTGCCTTGCTGAAAGCAGATAGCGACTACGGCTACGCAGGAGACGATGGGAAATTCGATCGAGGCGAGATTCAGACGGCGTTATTTAGTAACGACAGCCTCACAGCGGCGATGTTGTTGCCTGAACTCCTGGCAGCCTGTCGCGCGAGCCCTGAACGCGTCATCGATGAGACGCGCGTGAACCTGAAGGAAGCCTGTGCTGTGCTCACACGCTGGGACAGACGCTTCAACAGCGAATCACGCGGTGCAGTGCTATTTCGTGAGTGGATAACACGCTACCCCTACGATGAAACGTATCTGGGATCGTCGCTTTTCCTAAATGGCTTCAACCCGATTCAAGCCGCTGTCACGCCCTCGGGGCTCGCTAATGCAGACACAGCACTGGATAAACTCGCCGAGGCTGTTCTACTGCTCCAAGGTGAAGGCATCGCACTCGACACTGCGCTGGGTAACTTACAAATGGGGCACAGACTCGATCGTCAGTATCCGCTGCACGGCGGTAATCGACACGAGGGTATAGCGAATCTCCAGGTAACAAATACGCCCGGGAATAACCCAACAGAGACACCGATATTCTCAGGTAGCAACGCGTTCATTGCCGACAGCAATAGCTTGTCCGAAACAGGCTATAACGTGGTCCATGGATCGAGCTTCATCATGACCTTGGGCTGGACAGAGGACGGCCCCACAGCGGAAGCACTTTTGTCTTATTCGCAGTCGGGCAACCCAAACTCTCCACATTTCGATGATCAAACACAGTTGTACGCGGAAAAAGCGTGGCGCCCTATTCGCTACACGCCTGTTGATATCGAGGAAAATGCTCTATCGACACGCATTGTCAGCTCATCAAATTGAGTAACAAAAAAGCCCGCAACCGCGGGCTTTTCATTGAAAGAAGTAGCTACAACTGACTCTTAATCGGGTGCCTTCGAAAGATCCTCACGGATAAAGCGTGAGGCGATCACATAAAAGACCCCTGAGATGAACATGGCCGTTGGCACAATGTACATCATGGCGTAACGCAAGGAGTCCGTACCGTATTGATCAACCAGCATGTCACTGACCAAACCAACCGTTGTTGGTCCCATACCAAGGCCAATGATATTCAGGATAAAGAATAGCAAGGCCGAAGAGACCGCACGCATCTTGAGTCCCACCATGCCATGAACACAGGCAATGGTTGCACCGAGGTAGGCATTCGATAGCACCGACGGGATAACCATACACATCAGCGCCGTGTAAGCGTCATCAACCCAAAACGTGCTGATCTGAAACGGAATCGAGATCACGCAGGCGCAGACGGCTACCCACATGTACCAGCGCTTGTCGTTCTTACCAAGCTTATCGGCAATGACACCCGAGCCGAATACACCAATCGCACCGCCTACACCAATGATTAAAGCTAGCCATGTACCGAGCTCGCCCGTGGGCATCTCGTGCGTTCGAATCATGAACGACGCTACCCAGTTTGCCGTGCTGTAACCCGCAAAGGCGTTCATCGCCGCACCGAGGGCCATAAAAATAAATGAAGGACGGCTCACCAGCAGCTTGAAGACTGTCAGCATCGAGGGGTTATCACCGCTGGTAACGCGGTTTTCGGTCAAGCCGCGGATCGGCTCAGGGACAGTCAGATATAGAACCAGAGCGAGGATGACACCGGGTACGCCCACCACAAAAAAGGCCACACGCCAGCCAAAAAACTCGTTCAACCAGCCACCGAACAAGAAGCCAAATAGAATGCCGATGCTGATGCCTGTTGAGTAGAAGCCGATCGCACTGGCACGTTTTTCCGGAGGGAACATATCTGAAATCATCGAATGCGAGGGAGGGCTTCCACCCGCCTCACCGATACCCACACCAACGCGCGCCAGTAAAAGCTGCCAGTAGTTTTGAGCAAGACCGCTGATCGCTGTCATACCACTCCAGATCGTGAGCGAGATCGCCACAATATTTCGTCGGTTACCACGATCCGCCAAGCTGGCAATGGGTAATCCAGCAAAGGTGTAGAACAGTGCAAATGCAAAGCCCGTGAGCAGCCCCAGCTGCGCATCGCTCAACATGAGATCGGCTTTGATGGCCTCCTGTAGAATCGACAGGAGCTGACGATCGATAAAGTTAATGCTGTATACGAGGGTGAGGATACCCAGCGCATAGTAAGCCGTCTTTGTTGAGCCGTACGGATTGGTAGCGGACTGAGCCGCCGAATTAGAGTCTGTCATTAGTTACCACTATTTGAATTATGTTTTGCGGTGAACGCGGACAACGCCGCATTCGTGACTTAAAGCTACACCAACATCGCTGTCATGGACCAGCTATAACCGCCAAAACTTCAGTGACAATGCGCATAAGCGTTAAGAGCTTAGTTTTTTGCTACGCGATTAGCTTCGAGAAGGACCATTCCTGATCCCGCGGTGTCAGTCCACACAGCGCTCAAGCAGTCGGAACAGTGGATATCCAACCACGATCAACCCTAGTGTAATGGCAAGCTGCAAAGGGTACTGAACCGCCGTGTACAGCACGGTCCAACCCGTGATACTAAGAAAAATGATCGCAGGCAGGGGGTAAAACGGGATGGTAAATATAGATTTCTGAGCTTCGCGCTTGCGCTGCGCCCGGCTGACGAAGACCGCCATAACCGTAAAGAGAGTATTAGTGGCCATTACCAAGCCAGCAAAAAGAAGTATCTGCTCGAACGTCGACGTCCACAAAAAGAGGAGCGCAACCACGCCCATCACGACGATCGCATTACGAGGCAGCCCATGCGTGTTGGTACTGCCCAGCCAGCTCAGTCCGACATAGTCCTCACCCAAACGCTGCAAAGCACGGGGCCCAGCCATAACCATGGCACTGACGGTCGATATAAGAATGCCAGACAACAGTAATGAGACGACGAAGGCGCCCTCGGGTCCCAGGACCTCGCCCGCAACGATATAGGCTATCTCCACCTCTCCCGATAAATCAGCGGTGGGTGCAGACGTCAGGAAGACGGTGTTTAACAGCACATAGATAAGTGTGACCACCGCACAGCCAACGATGAGCGCTCGCGGTAAATCGCGCTGTGGTTCTTCTAATTCACCCAGAATATACGTAGCGGCGTTCCACCCCGAATAGGCGTAAGTCACATAAATGAGTGCAACAGCACCGGCACCTGTCGCTACCTCGCTCGCTTCCATCAACGATGACAGCGGAAGCTGTTGGGAATACTCACTTCCAGCGACCCAAGCAGTCCCAATAAAGACCACAATAAGCGCAAGTTTGAGCAAGGTGAGCACGACTTGCCCTCGAGAACTTTCTCGATAGGTGCGGGTGTGAATAGCAACCATCGCGAGTATCAGTAAAGTCGCCGTTACTTTTGGCGGCGCTTCCGGAAACGCTGTCGCCAAATACACGCCAAACGTCAGGGCAGCCAGTGCAATCGGTGCTGCAAAACCCACCGTTGCGGAAACAGCGCCCGATAGAAAGCCTGCGTAAGGGTGGATCAGCTCAGATAGGAAGTGATACTCACCACCCGAGCCTACGTGATGGGCCCCGAGTTCGGCGTAACACAACGCACCACAGAGCGCGCACAAACCGCCAAGCACCCAAAGCCAAATGATCGCGCCGGTAGACTCGATCGCCAGTAGTTGAAAACCGAGCGACGTGAACACGCCGGTACCGACCATATTCGCGATCACCACTGCCGTGGCCACATTGACTGAATAACCCGTTGACTGCGACATATGCTGGTAATCCAAAAAAACGCAAAACACCTGCGAAACACCGCACTCGCTCAGTGGGAAAAATCGCAGACCGCTAATCTAACAGGTATGCTTGCCGCTGACCTAAACGAGCCTCATTCGAGACTTAATCGAGAACATCACGTGCGAATTGCCCTCTTCTACAATCGCGATATCTACGCGCACAAGGCCCTAAATATGCTCACCCCTAGGCTGAGTGACCACTCACTTTCATTTTTTTATTCGAATTATGTGGGTGGAAATATAGTTCGTGATGTACGCCTGCAAAAACTCGCCGAATTTGAAAAGCGCTTTGATGCGCGACCGGGCTGTAGCTTCGAGGAGCTCGCGCAATCAGCGGGAACTATCGAACATGGGGTGTCCGACATCAATGGCAGTGACGCTGCAAAACTTGCTGACTTTAAACCTGACTTGATCATTAGTATTCGCTTCGGGCAGATCTTCAAGGCACCTGCAATCTCGATTCCGGGACTCGGTATTATCAACCTTCACTCAGGTCTGCTTCCAGACTACAAAGGCGTGATGGCGAGCTTTTGGTCTCTGCTGAACAGCGAGTCACATCTGGGTACGACGCTACACTGGATAACCGACAGTAAAATCGATTCGGGACAGGTGATTTCTCGTTGCCATCAGTCGGTTCAGACAGACCTCACCTACAGCGAGCAAGTCCTTGCGCTTTACGAGCCAGGCGTTGCACAAATCCTTGAAGCTGTGGCCCAGATAGAGACATTGGCCAAAGAGTCCAAAAAGGACCTTCCCATGGGCAACTATTACAGCTTCCCCGAAGCTGCTCATCTAGACGCCTTTGATAAAGCCGGCTGGACATTGTTTTAGACCAAAAGCCCCTGCTCAAATCGGAGAGTATTCGCAAACCGCGTTTTCCCACTACACTGGTGGCCTTCAAATAAACCTGACAGGCGAGGCCACACACCATGCGCAACACGTTGCAGCGCGCACTAACCGCACTTTCACTCACGCTACTTACCCTTCAGGCCGGCATTAGCAGCGCCGCTGACCTGCTGATCTCAGGCACGATTTACACGGCTAATGACAAAGCGCCGACGGCGGAAGCCGCAATCATCCGAGACGGCCGCTTTAACTATGTTGGAACCTTGGAAGGTGCATTAGAAAACGTAGCCAAGGACCACCAGCGAATAGAGCTGGGCTCACGCGTTGCGTATCCCGGCTTTATCGAAAGTCACGGACATTTATCGAGCCTCGGCGAAGCCATCACAAACCTCGATCTCAACGGTGTGGACAGCTATCAAACCATCGTTGGTATGGTAGCCGACGCGGCGGCAAAAGCAGCGCCCGGCCAGGTCATCAAAGGGCGCGGCTGGCATCAGAGCAAGTGGGATTCCCAGCCAAAAACAACCGTTGACGGCTTTCCTACACACCGATCTTTATCGGAGGTGAGCCCAAATAACCCTGTGTTTCTCGGGCATGCGAACGGACATTCGGCGCTGATAAACCAAGCCGCCATGGACGCGATTAACCTTTCGTACAGCACAACACCGCCAGAAGGTGGCGTCATTGTGAAGGACGCCAAAGGTAATCCAACAGGCGTCCTGCACGAAAACGCCATTGATCTGGCCTACCCCCTGATCGCACTATCTGTCGACTCCGCTAAAAGCGCCATCTTGGCGGCTCAAGATCATGCGTTTCGCTGGGGCATTACCAACTTCCACGATGCGGGCGCGGGCAAGACCGACATCGATGCACAGCAAGCGCTCGATGCTTCAGGTGATCTTAAGCTTCGTGTTTACACCATGGTAAGTGCTCAAGACGAGTCGCTTGCGAACTACTGGCTTGGGCGTCCTCCAATAATCGCTGATGATGCTTCCCGCTTGACGATCCGCTCTTTCAAAGCGGTTATGGATGGTGCCTTGGGATCCAGAACTGCTTGGCTGCACTCGCCTTACACCGACGATCCGGGTACATCGGGGGTAAAAACCTTCGACGAGGCACGCCTGCTCGAAATCATGAAACAATCAACCGAGCACGGTTGGCAGATCAACACGCATGCGATTGGCGATAAAGCGAATACTGTGGTCTTAGACGCCATTGCCTCAGCCGGGCTCAAAGACCGCGATCACCGTTCACGGATTGAACACTCGCAACATCTGATTCCCTCCGATATTCAGCGCTTCGCGGATTTAGGCGTAATCGCGTCTATCCAAACCATCCACATGAGTTCAGACAGACCCTGGGCGATCGATCGTCTCGGTAAAGAGCGTATCGAGTCCGGCGCTTATGTATGGCGCGACCTATTAAACGCAGGCGTTCACTTGGCAAATGGTACGGATGTTCCGGTTGAGCCCATCAACCCACTTGCTAACTTTTACGCAGCGGTGGCAAGAAAGACCTTAAAGGGCACACCTGAGAATGGCTTTGAGTTGGAACAACGGATGACACGCGAGGAAACATTGAAGTCAATGACGTTGTGGAACGCTTATGCCGCCTTTGAAGACCGCGACTTAGGGTCGATTGAAGTTGGAAAGCGCGCGGATATCACCGTGTTAGATAAGGACATCATGACCATAGAAGAAGCAGAGATTCTCTCAACCGATGTGGCGATGACTATTGTTGCAGGTGAGATTGTCTATACCGCGCCGTGAACGAAGCTTCGAAAGGTACCTAAGTGGAAGTCTGATGCGATCAGCTAATCTCGCCAATGCGAGACAAAAAAAACCCGCCATATAGGCGGGTTTCTTTTTAGGTGTTCAACTTCCTTAGAAGTTGTAACGGCCCTGGATGTACCAGCTACCGCCGTTGAAGCCTAGTGGGCTGTCTTCGGGGTAAAGCTGACCAACACCGCCTGGGTTTGGTGTCTTATCGGGATACTCGTCAAAGAGGTTCTCCGCACCGACTGTAAGCTCAAGCGCTTCAGTCACCTGGTAAGCGAGCTGGAGGTCAACGAGGGTCGTTGAACCTACGCTGTAACCGTTACTGGTTGATGTCCACGCACCGTAGTAGTTCGCACGAACCAATGCACGAACGTTACCCATTGTGTGTGTCCACGCAACGTTACCCTTCAGGTTTGGCAGCTGGTCTTCAAGTGCTTCAACACGACCATCAGAGATGGGGTTGATTGAACCACGGCTATCAACCGTTGTTTCGTTGTAGTTGAACGCAAACGTCAGAGTAGACGCGCCGCCCATAGCGTCAAAGTCAACGCTACCTACAAGGTCAACACCCTTGGTTGTTGTGCTAAAGCCGTTAGTGAAGAAACGGAACTGCTTCAGATCTTCCAGACCGACGAAGTCAGTTCGGTTGATCGCGCCTGAATCACCAAGCTGAGTCAAACCATCGCTAACTGACGCGTAAGAAGCGCCACCTGCGTAGTTGAGCGCCGCAAGGAAGTCGATGTTTGCACCGAGTGCAATACGATCTTCTACGCTGATGTTGTAGTAGTCCAACGTGAACGACCAGTTTTCAACATCGACAGCAACACCGATCGAGTAGTTGTCAGCGTCCTCAGTACCGAGCTGTGGACGACCGTTGCCTTGGCTCTCAACGAAGTCAGCGGCAAGCTGGCCCGCAGCTGAGAACAACGGGAGTGTGCCCTGATCCGTCAACTGACCATTTACGATCTGAGTCGTTACGTTTGTGATGCTTGCCTGACCCGATGTAGGTGCGTGGAAGCCCGTTGAACGCGCTGCACGGATACGAACGTCATCGCTCAAACGGTAAACACCGGCCAACTTGTAGTTAGTGGTAGTACCGAAAGCACTGAAGTCCTCGTAACGAACAGCAGCTTGCATCGTTAATGCGTCAGTCAGGTCAGCTTCGAGGTCAATAAAGTACGCAGTACTGTCTTGAGACGCTGACGTGTCACTAGGGAAGCCACCGAAGCCGTTAGAGCTTGATGAGAATCCTTGTGACGCCAATGGACCCAAGGCATAAGACGCTGCATCACCAGCGAAGAGATCGAACTCTTCCTCGCGGTATTCAGCACCGAATGCGATATTCAGATCTGAAGCAAGACCTGCGTCAACCGTCTTAACGAAGTTAAGGTTGTACAGAGTCTCTGTCTGCTCCTGACCACCAGGTACGAAGTCACGAGGCGTATTTGGACCCAGAGACGCGTTGACTGTGTTTCGGATGAAGT
>CBFHQN010000023.1:0-16903 GCA_965657765.1 Luminiphilus sp.
CAGGCGGAGGTCCTCTGTTATGGTGGGATCACTATAAAAAATAATGAGCACAGTAATGATACTTTACAGCGGAGATTTAAGTCCCTATAGCGCAAAAGTGCGCATGCAAATCTATGCCATGGATATCGCTGACGACTTTAGTTTCGAATTACCAGTGGTCCAGTTTTTCTCGGGAAAGCTAAAGGAAACTTCGCCCATTGGGCGGATCCCTATACTGAAAACCAGCGAGGCGATCATTCCTGAGTCTGAGGTGATTGCTGAGTATATCGACGAGCTTTATCCGCAACGCGCGCTTGGCGGCAAAACCCAATTAGAGCGAGCAAATATACGGGTGTTGAGTCGTATTGCAGATACCTACCTTATGGATAATATTTTTCTAGCGCTCTCTCAGACTAGGACGGCCGAGCCCAACCAAGGCGTTATTGATCTCCTGGTAGCTCAAGCTGTGCGCGGGATTACGGCATTGGAAGCGTATATCTCGCCAGTTGGTTTCGCAGCAGGTGGACCGGATCTGACCCGTGCGGACTGCAGTTTGGTGCCGGCCCTCTATATGTGCGATAGGACACTTCCGCGGCTCGGGATGAGCAATCCGATTGTAGGGTTGGAAAAAACCGAGAGGTATTGGCAGCGTATTCAGCAAAATGAGCACGCGGCGAAGATTATTTTCGAGATGGATCGTGGGCTCAGAGCGCGTTTGGACGGGTCTGAGCAGCGCATGGTGGAAGATGCGATGAAAAAAACCGCGCAGCAGGGGGCCTAGGGCGCACATTTTCGCAGGCCACTCGCCGCTGAGCGAGGTAAACGCTATCAGGACCGCGCCGCCGCCGAGAACTAACTATCTAAGTGCTCTACCAGACTGACGGATGAGGACCTACGTAAGTAACTTTTAGAGCCATTTGCGCTTTATGTCAGTTAATACTCAAGGATCGAGCTCCCTTTGCAACCACTTATCAAATTAATGCTTACTTTAGGGTTGGCGTTTGCAACGACCTTTTTGCTGCTTAACGCCACGGGCGTCGTCACGGTGGCGAGGATCGAGGCCTGGTTAACGCTCGCGACAAATGCCGACCCCCTTTGGGTTGCCCCGTTAATTGCTTTGCTACTTTTTGTTGATCTCATCATATCGGTTCCCACGCTCGCTACGATCACCTTGAGTGGCTATTTTCTCGGGCCGGTCATTGGCGCGCTTGCTGGCATAGTGGGTTTGGTAATGGCTGGGCTGGGTGGCTACACCGTCAGTCGCCGTTACGGCGATTTGCTTTTGAGGCTTGTTGTTAAAGAAGAAACAAAACGCATGGACGCGGTCGCGACTTTCCAGGAGCACGGAGCCATTGTGATTTTGTTATCGCGTGCATCGCCTATTTTGCCAGAGGTTTCCGCATGTATGGCCGGGATGACGCATATGCCTCTCGGTAAATTCCTGACCTTGTGGTTGGCGAGCAGCGTTCCCTATGCGGTCATAGCGGCTTACGCGGGCTCCATCAGTAGTCTCGATAATCCGCAGCCCGCTATTATTGCGGCCATCGGACTTATGTCTTTCTTATGGCTTTCTTGGTTGATCGTGAGAAGACGTGGTCAGAAACGTCGAGGGTGAACCCGTCGCGGTGTAGCTCCAGCCAGCGGGTGGAGGTTAGCAAGAGCTATCTTCGCTATTTTCGTTACCTTTGCTACCGCCGTTGGAATGCGACATCTGAGAGGGTGTTATGCACGTCCTTAGGGTTTCTGGGACTGACTGTGCTAGCGTTCCATATACACCGATGAACTTGTTCGAGCCCACCAGGAGATACGCATATGACTGCTTTGGCAAAGAGTTATTACTGCGGCGCTTCCACAACACAAATTATCTACGAGACCATTGGTGGATACTTTGATCGCCTTGCCAATGAGCATCCCGATAATCCAGCCTTGGTGCTTAGGCATCAAAATGTTGATTGGACCTACTCGGAGTTGCAGCAGCGTGTTGATCAGCTCGCTGCAGGTTTGATATCGCTGGGCATTGAGCCGGGTGATCGTGTTGGCATCTGGGGTCCCAACAGCGCTGAGTGGGTATTAACGCAATTAGCCACTGCCAAGATCGGTGCCATCATGGTCTGTATTAATCCGGCCTACCGGCTCTATGAGCTTGAGTACGCGCTGAAAAAGGTGGAGTGCAAAGCGCTAATTACCGATGAGCAGTTCAAGACAAGCGATTACTTAGGCATGTTGACCACGCTCGCGCCCGAACTTGAGCAATGCGCTCCAGGTCATCTTGAAGCAGCCAGGCTTCCGCATCTTAAGCACATAATCCGCATGGGCTCGGTTAAGAGTCCTGGTATGCATAACTTTGATGAGATTTGTGCAGGCGCGTCGGGCGAGGATTTTGGCGCCTTGGCAGATCTTCAAAGAAAGTTAAAACCGGACGATGCGATCAATATTCAGTTCACAAGTGGCACGACGGGCAACCCCAAGGGTGCAACACTCTCGCACTGCAATATTCTGAATAATGGGTACCTAACAGGTGAGGCCATGCGACTCACACCCGCCGATAAACTATGTATCCCCGTTCCGCTGTATCACTGCTTTGGCATGGTGTTGGCGGTTCTGGCCTGCGTGTCACACGGTTCGACGATGGTCTTCCCCGGGAAGGCGTTTGACCCAGAGCAGACCTTACAGACTGTTCAAGACGAACAATGCACCGCACTTCACGGCGTGCCCACCATGTTCATCGCCGAACTCGATCATCCCAGCTTTGGGCATTTTGATCTTTCAAGTCTTCGAACAGGCATCATGGCTGGTGCGCCTTGCCCGGTCGAAGTTATGAAGCGCGTGATCTCGCAAATGCACATGCAGGATATTTTAATTGCCTATGGGCAAACCGAGTTGAGTCCAATCAATAATATGACGTTGCCCGACGACTCGCTTGAACGCCGCACTGAAACGGTAGGGCGCGCGATGCCTTGGGTCGAAATAAAAATTATCGATGAGGCAGGGCATGTTGTTCCTGTCGGCCAAAAGGGGGAGATATGCACTCGAGGTTACTCGGTGATGCAAGGCTACTGGAACGACCCCGAGAAGACTACCGAGACGATTGATGCCTCTGGATGGCTGCGCTCGGGTGACATTGCTACTATGGATGAGTCGGGATATGTACGCATTGTCGGCCGCATTAAAGACATGATTATTCGCGGTGGTGAGAATATCTACCCACGCGAGGTTGAGGAATTTCTTTACCAGCATCCGGCAATTTCTGAGGTTCAGGTGTTTGGCATTCCCGACGAGAAGATGGGTGAGGAAGTCTGTGCTTGGATCCAGCTCAACGATGGCGCCGACCTCACAGCAGATGATGTTAAGGCCTACTGCAAGGACCAGATCACCCACTTTAAGGTGCCTCGGCATATTCGATTCGTGAGTGAGTATCCGATGACAGTGACCGGGAAGATCCAGAAGTTTGTCATGCGCGACGAGATGCTTGCCTTGCTGTCGAATGCTGGCTGATACCTTGCTTCGATTGAGCCCGCGTAAATGCCTGGTGCGGGACTTTTTGATTTCACTGGATCATCTGATAGCGGGCTCTGCTGTGATAGAGGTTAAACGAGGCTCGTCGCAAAGGCGTTCGCACTCTAGTTTGTGCATCGGCCCGTGTATGGCTGCTGTCATATGCTTACTCCTTGCGTCTCTCAGCGCTGCCGACGATCGACTTGACGCCCTAGTTAACGGTACAGATGTGACACCGCCCATCAGTGGCCTGCAAATAGCGGTCATTAAAAATGGGGAAGTGTCCCGGCGATATGCCATGGGGCTGGTTGGAGACCGCAATGGTCGCCCTGCAAGACTCAATCACACACACAAGATACGGGTGGCTTCGATATCTAAATTGGTTGTGGCAATCGGAGTAATGCGGCTGGCAGAGCAGAAAAAGGTTGATCTAGATGCAGACGTATCTGGATACCTGGGATGGACACTACGTAATCCAAATCATCCGGCGAAAATAATTACGCTTCGCCAATTGCTCTCTCACACGTCATCGGTTCGTGACGCGGGCAAATACTTCATTGCGGCAGACAAAGGGGAGCTGAGGGATTTCTTCGACCCGGATTTAACGCTACGGCGTGATGGGACTCATTGGGCATCTAAGGCCGAGCCGCCCGGAGTCTACTTCGAATACGCCAATCTTAATTTTGGTTTAATAGCCGAAGTTATCGAGCGTGTTTCAACTCAACGATTTGATCATTTCATGCGTGCAGAAGTGCTGAGGCCTCTGGGATTGGCGGCGGACTTTAACGCCTGCGAAGTGCCCCGCGATGAACTCGGGGGGGCGCTCAGCAAGCGGTTTGAAGGCTATAAATGGTTCCCCGAGCGATCGTGGGCGACACAGGTGGATGGCGCGCAACGCGTCTGCTTCTACGGTGACGCGATGCTCGATGACCCGGATGCATTTTTAGCGGAGTACCAGCTAGGCAGTAACGCAACACTGTTCTCTCCCCAGGGTGGGTTGCGGGCAAGTGCAGATGACTTGGCCACCATTATGCAGCTGCTTATCAAAAAGGGTTCCCTCAAGGGTAAACAGTTGCTGACACCAACCTCAGTCGATGCGATGTTGAAACCTGTCTGGCAGCTTTCTTCCACATCGGATAACGGGTTGAGTGCGGGAGAGGCCGAGCCAGGTGGAGATGCTGATGGCTTAATGACGAGTTACGGTCTCTCCGTTCATCGCATTGATATGCGTGCTTGGGGTTTTGAGAAAGGTCCGAGATATCTGGTGGGACATCTGGGACAGGCCTACGGCGTTTTGAGTCACGCCCTATTTGACCCAGTCTCGGGTGATGGCATTGTGACGATCGTGGGTGGAACGGGTGATAGGCCTGACGCGAATGCTGGTCATAGTCCGCTATATCGCCTCGAGGAAGCACTCCTGCACTGGTGGATTAACCATCGTGAAAGCGGAGGCAATTAGTCTACTGAGACAAGGATCATGGGGTTTCCAGCCGATAGACCTTTCTAGCAACACCAGAGAACATCAGGTTTTTATCATCTTCTGAAAAATGCGAGGTCATCTTTTTGAACGCATTCCAGAGGACGCGATAACCGACTGATAAGCGATCTACCGGGAAGTTGCTCTCAAACATGCAGCGCTCGGGGCCAAAGCATGAGATTGTATGCTCGTAGTAGGGCAATTGTGCATTGACGAACTCGTCTGACGTTGGTGGCTTCTCGCGTCCGTACCAACCAAAACCGTTATCGGGCATCGCCAAGCCACCAATTTTCATGAAGACATTTGGACAATCAGCAAGTTGTGCAATGTCAGATTTCCATTTTTCAAAAATGGCTTCTCGCTGGTCCGCAAAAGGGCCGACACCTAGCGGAGTTCCAAAATGATCGAGAATCATTGTGGTGTCCGGTACAGCGCGGGCTAGTTCGACGAACTCGGGGAGTTGGAAATGGTAGAGCCATGTATCGTAGGTGAATCCGAGTTTGCCTAGATGTTCCAAGCCGCGCCGGAAGTCCTCTTGTTCAAAGAGACGTGCTTCCGCGCCCCCAGGGATGACGAGTCCCTCGATATCGTCTGAGCACGCGCCTCCTTGTCTGATGCCTCTGAAAAGTCCCCTTGCTGCGGCTTCGTGGGCCTCCAAGGTGCTGTCTAAGTGTTTATCTCTTAGATCTGCGCGCGCGACGAGCCCCGCTATTTGCGTAGGGCTACCTTGTTCTTTTGCGAGTCTTGCTGCATCTGCGATGAACTCAGTCTCACCGACGCACTTTAGGTGTTCGGGGCCATCTTCTAAGTAGGCTGAACCACACTCCATATATACGGTTTGTGAAACGTGGTGACCGTCGGTTGTATCTGACAACAACTCTGCCAGGTTGTAGCCCATACTCGGCTGTGGCCAAAGGTGGTGGTGTGGATCGACAATATCTCGGTCAGGATCTAACACGTCCTCTTTTAACTGCGATAGCCACGCTGAATTGTTGAACATGGTAGTAGATCCAATAATGGGCCCTTCTTGGTTGTCATGGATACCACATCCGAACCACGGATTGTATCGATGAAACTTAGCTCAAAATCGGCACGCCGTTTGCAAGGATGAAAGTCAATAAATACAGAACAGTCGTTATTTGGGAAATACATGTCGTCAACGCTAGATAAGGCCACCCGCAGTTTTTTGGATAAGTTCTGTGCAGTCAGGGAGCTTAACGGGATTTTCATGCGAAACGTGGAATCCTATTTTCTCGATTATGCATCCCGGCTGAGCACACGTGCAGAAGCCTCAGACAGGCCCATCATCGTTGGCTTAAATGGTGCGCAGGGGTCAGGAAAATCAACGCTTAGTGAGTTACTCGCAGAGGTTTTACCTGCCTTTTTTGATGTGGATTGCCATGTTTTATCAATCGACGATTTTTACCTGTCTAAGGCGCAGCGCCGAAAATTGGGCGCGGCGGTTCACCCGCTTCTCGCAACGCGCGGTGTACCCGGCACGCACGATTGTCTGCGATTGAGAGAGGCGTTGGAGGGCTGTTCTGTTTACTCATCTGACGAGATCTCGTTACCGATCTTCGATAAATTAAAGGATGACCGCACCAGAAGGGTGCGAAAGATCAAAATTGGTGCAAAGCCAGCGGTTGTTTTACTCGAGGGCTGGTGCGTAGGTATTCCGGCCCAAACGTCGTTGGATCTTGCCGTACCGGCTAGCAGTTTTGAGTTTTCAAACGACAACGTGGGCACCTGGCGTAATTACGTCAACGAGCAACTTGCGACGACCTACGCCGAGCTTTTTTCCAGTCTTGACTATCTCAGCATGCTAAAGCCTCCCTGCTTCGAGGCGGTGCTTGATTGGCGCGTTGAGCAAGAGGTTCGTTTGATTGCAAAGCGTCGGGCTGCGAGTGGCGATGATTCGATAAAAGGCATGAACGTCAAACAAGTAGCCGAGTTTGTCGAAAACTTCAGGCGGCTAACCTGTCATGCTATGGCAGTTTTACCGGCCATGGCGAATGAAACTTGGGAGCTTCAGGCGGATAGACTGATTCTGGCCGAGGTGAAATCTTAATGCCGCTCTCGCCTGTTATCTACACCGACCTCGACGGCACCTTACTTGACCACGATACCTACTCTGCCGACGAGGCGAGGGAGGTTCTCAGTGACTTGGCGGCGCGAAAGGTACCTGTGATCCCGGCGACGAGTAAGACTTTTGCTGAGGTCGCTCACTTTCGTGATCAGATGAGCATGGATCACGCCTTTATCGTAGAGAACGGCGCCGCTGTTTACGTCCCAATGGATCTCAATATCCGATGCCCTATCGGTAGCAAAATTTTTGAGAACTACTGGGTTCGGGAGTTTGGCGTTAGACGCCAAGCGCTTTGCGACGTGATCGAAGCACTGGATATGCCCAGTCGTCACAATTTCAAATCCCTCAACGAAATGCGCCCATCGGAGGTGGCAGAAATTACAGGGCTTGATATCGAGTCGGCCAAGCGCGCTCAAATACGGCTGTATTCAGAAACGATTGACTGGCGCGATTCAGTTGAGTCGCTGCAAGAATTTTCGAGGGTACTCACGGACATCGGTTTTGCCGTATCTCAAGGTGGTCGTTTTGTTCACCTAATGGGACCCAACCACAAAGGTATTGCAGCGCTTTGGTTTCATAACTTGCTGAAGCGGGAGTGGACGCCCGATCTAGCCTCGATTGCGGCGGGCGATGCGCCTAACGATCAAGAGATGCTTGAAAACGCTGACTTTGCGCTGGTGATGCGCAACGACCGAGGTACGCCGCTGTCACTCGAGCGAACGGGTCCCACTTATTTTGCACAAGGCTCTGGTCCTAGTGCTTGGTCTGCGGGAATCCAACAAATTTTTGAAGCTAATGGATGGGAGATCTAATGGCCGACTTTTATCAAAGTCCACATATCGCTACGTTGCACAACCTGCGTAGCCGAGCGGTTGAGGAGTTGGAAGCGCAGCTGGTTAACTTCTCCGCCACCCGACCCTTGGGTCTGATCTTACCGTCACTGTATTCGGAACTTGAGACGCCAGCGATGCCACTCATTCGCTCAGAGCTCGAGCAAGTGCCTTATCTTTCTCAGGTCGTTATTGGACTCGATCGTGCCGATCGGGACCAGTACGAATCGGCGCTCGCTTTCTTCAAGACATTGCCGCAGCAGCACCGCGTCTTGTGGCATGACGGACCGCGTCTGCGAGCAATTCATTCTGAGCTTGCGATCCGCGGGCTAGCACCCCATGAGCCCGGTAAGGGGCGAAATGTTTGGTATTGCATGGGGTATGTTTTGGCGACCTCGCGCGTCGATGCGGTAGCCCTCCATGACTGCGATATCCTCACCTACGACCGAAGCCTTCTTGCAAGATTGATATACCCGGTGGCACACCCGCAGTTTAGCTTTGAGTTCTGTAAAGGCTATTATGCGCGCGTTGCGAACGAGAAGTTGAATGGACGCGCATGTCGTCTGCTGGTCGGTCCCCTTATCCACGCGACAAAGAGGGTCTTAGGCGAAAACGATTTTCTCAATTATCTCGATAGCTTTCGCTACTTACTCGCTGGCGAGTTCGCCTTTCGTAAAGACCTTCTTAACGATATGCG
Organism: Luminiphilus sp.; assembly: GCA_965657765.1. Lineage (GTDB taxonomy): Bacteria > Pseudomonadota > Gammaproteobacteria > Pseudomonadales > Halieaceae > Luminiphilus. The sequence continues at coordinate 8,565 of CBFHQN010000023.1, forward strand.
TGTGCCCAGCGATTGGGGTTTGGAGATGGGAGTGGCGTCCGAGATGTATCGGAACAACAGCACCAATCGTATTTGTCAGGTCGAGCTTACGGACAATTACGATCACAAACACCAAGAGCTATCAGCGAATGATGCCGCGCACGGGCTCTCGCGTATGTCGCTCGACATAACCAAGTCGCTGATTCGTAAACTGGCGATACAGGGAACGGTGTTCAATCAGGAGACCTTTAGAACACTGAAGGCGACTTATTATCGCGTCGCGCTCGATTACGTCGAGAGTTATCGGCGTGATGCCATCATGAATGGTCTCGATTTTGATACTCACGCAGAGGAGCAGGCGGTTGAGTTGTTTGCAACCAACATTCTCGAGGCGGGGAAACAGTTTCTCGAACGCCCCTTAGATGCACCTTTCATGCCGACATGGTCGCGAGTGATTAGTGCGGTGCCGGATATTTTTGAGCAACTTATCGATGCCGTCGAAGAAGACCACCGGGAGTTCTCTTCCGGAATCTAGTTAAAACGAATGGAGTTAAGGCAGATCAAATGAAGACGGATGCTGTGAATCCCTCGATCAGTCGGTCTCAATCGAAAATTAAGCACCTCACTCAGGCGCTTTACGGTCGCCGTCAGGTGCAGCGAGACCTTGGTAGTGAAAGCGAAATCGATACGCTCTGCCATCGCTTGAGCGGTGCTATAAAACCCACAGAAAAACGTGATATCGCGAGTTATGCGGAATCAATGCTTTGGGATGAGTCAGACATTGCGCTTATTACATACGGAGACTCCATACTGTCGGAGGGCGATAAGCCGCTGAGTGTTCTCCATCAGTTCTGTCATAAGCACTTCACCGATTGCATTTCTTGGGTGCATATCTTGCCGTTTTTTCCCTGGACATCAGACGATGGTTTTTCGGTATTGGACTACTCGACTGTCAACCAGGCGCTCGGCGGATGGGAGGACATCGAGGCGATCGGGAAAGACTTCAAACTCATGGCTGACCTTGTACTCAATCATTGCTCTAGCCGGTCAGTGTGGTTTGAGAACTTCAAGCAGGGCGTGCAGCCCGGAAAAGATTATTTCTTCACAGCCGATGATACGTTTGACGTATCACGAGTTGTGCGTCCAAGAACGAGCGGGTTGCTTCAGCCCGTCAAAACGAGCGAGGGTGAGGTTAATGTTTGGTGCACCTTCAGTCATGATCAGGTCGATTTTGATTTCTCAAATCCCGAGGTGTTAATCGAATTTGTCCGAATCATTCGCTTATATCTCGATCGAGGCGTACGCGTATTCCGCCTGGATGCGGTTGCGTTTACGTGGAAACGTTCTGGGACTACCTGCATCAACTTACCGGAGGCGCATGACTTGGTTCGCCTCCTGCGAGCGCTTATTGAATCGGTGCAATCGGATGCTGTCATCATCACTGAAACCAATGTCCCGAACATTGAAAACTTGGCTTATTTTGGTCAGCGTGACGAGGCCCATTGTATCTACAACTTCGCTCTACCTCCGTTACTGATCCATACGTTGTTGGAGGGCGACTCCTCGCGCATGACGCGTTGGCTAATGAGTATGCCGCCAGCGGTGTTGGGGACAACCTACTTCAATTTCATCGCCTCTCACGACGGTATTGGTTTGCGGCCGGTCGAGGGTCTGCTCAGTGAAGCTGAGCTCGAATCCATGCGTGACAAGCTGCAAGCTAATGGAGCTTTGCTGTCATGGCGAGAGCTCGCAAGTGGTGAAAAGAGCATCTACGAGGTCAATGTTTCCTTATTCGACGCTTTACGAGCCCCATCCGGAAAGGAAGAAGAATCCGTAGACCGAATGACACTCGCCCACGCAATCCTATTGGGGTTAGAGGGTGTTCCGGCTATCTACCTTCACAGCTTTCTTGGGACACGCAACGATGAACAGCGTGTCCTCCACACAGGCCACAACCGTGCAATCAACCGCCATCAATGGGATCTTGGTCTACTAAGCACAGAGTTAGAGGACCCCAGTACCACGCACAGCCAGTGTCTTGAGAAAATCAAATCGCTCATCAAGATTCGTCGCAGCCAGCCTGCTTTTCATCCAAACGCGACGCAATTTACGCTGAACTGCGGGCGCGCAATTTTCGCTTTCTGGCGTCAGAGCCAGGATCGGCGTCAGAGTATCTTTTGTCTCTACAACATCAGCGGCGAGAGTGCGTCGGTTCCACTCAGCACGCTTAATCTTATTGGTGGTGATGTTTGGGTCGATTTAATTACGGGGAAGGCTTATCCAATCGAACTCGATGACCTGCCAATGGAACCCTACCAAACAATATGGCTAAGTAATCTGGATGGAGAAACCTACGGAGAACTCAGTAGCTAGCTGATTAGGCAGGTATCAAAAGTGTCTTCCTGAACGTTAAGACTTCGTTTTCGTCCGCTCGCTGATCGAATGGCTGAGTAACAGCGCACGCTGAAACTCAATCGTGTTGACCTCCACAGGGTGATAACTTTTTGTCACGGAGATAGGGTTCATATAGTCGAGTTGTGACAATCTGTGTGATCATTCGCGCATGCTCCCCGTCGCTTTTTTCTTTGTCGCTGCTATTTACTCCGCTGTTGGCTTTGGTGGTGGTTCTACTTATATCGCGCTACTAGCGCTCAGCGATCAGCCGGCGGAGCTGATACCTTTGGTGGCCTTGCCCTGCAACATTCTTGTGGTGACCCTCGGTAGCTACTTTGCGGTCAGTCGTCGAGATTTCGATTGGCGAATGGCGATACCCTTTTTTCTTTCATCCGTGCCAATGGCGTTTATCGGTGGCGTTATTCCTATAGACGCCAGTATCTACTTCCTGCTTTTGGGCTTAAGCCTTTCCTTTGCTGGAGTCAGCTTGTGTATGCGGCGGGCTCCCGACGATTCGGTGGTAGCAGAGAGATCATGGGCGTTCGCAACCTTTCTTGGCGGAAGCCTAGGGCTGCTTTCAGGTATGGTCGGCATCGGTGGGGGAATTTTTCTTGCGCCAATCCTGCACCATTTGCGCTGGGCCTCTAGTAAGACCATTGCTGCGCTTTGTAGTTTCTTCATTTTGATTAATTCAATCAGTGGGCTCGCCGGTCAGCTTCTGAAAACCGGTGTCGATCAAGCCGTTATGCAACTGACTTATGGACTGCCGCTATTCGCTGCAGTCGTCTTGGGTGGTGTCATTGGTGCCCGCTTTGTCATTGAGGGTGTGGCGCATCAGCGAGTGGCCCAGCTCACCGGTCTCCTGGTGCTTGTCGTGGGACTGAGAATCCTCTGGGCTTGGACGTCTTACATTCAGGGGTGACCGAGAAGATTTTTTGCTCATTGATGAGCCAGCCGTTGAACTCAGGTTAATATTCGTGACACTTTGATAGAGGAGGACTGGTCGTCAATCGCAGCCCTCCAGTCAACTTAGAGAGGCTTATAGGAGTCTTGCCAATGAAGGCCGAACGCATGCCGAAGTCACAGCAAAATGTTTTTGGAGAGCCTATCGAGGTCTGCTGTGAGGACCCGCTGACAGGGTTTTACCGAGACGGTCACTGCAACACTGGTCCTAATGATTTGGGGACCCATACGGTGTGTGCCTTGATGACCGAGGAGTTTCTGGAATTTTCAGCGTCTGTGGGCAATGACTTGAGTACCCCCCGTCCCGAGTTTGGATTTCCTGGGTTAGTTGAGGGTAATAAGTGGTGTTTGTGTGCACTCAGGTGGGAGCAGGCGCATCAGGCGGGTAAGGCCCCCAAGCTTTTTCTGCGATCAACTAACATTGTTACTTTAAGGGCTATTCCTCTCGAGGTGCTAAAGCCCTATGCAATGGACTTGGTCTGAGGCCTCGTTCCGAGCCAACTTTTAACCGTTTTGGAGGATGGCGCTTCTCGCGAGTCTACTGATAACCTCGCGCCCAATTAGGACTAAGAGTATTGAACGATTCTGGTTGGCTGGGGGCGATTTAAAGCGTCCCAGGAGCGTCCGAAGCGTTGGGGGAAGACATGGAACTATCGCGAGTGGCCGGCGCATTGGGCGCAGAGGTAACAGGCTTCGATGTGAGTGCTGCGTTAGCGAGTGGCGAGGGGCATAAAATTCGCGCGCTTTTGAACGAGCACGAGGTGTTGTTCTTTCGTGATCAACAGCTCAAGCCCAGTGAGCAGCGCGATGTTGCGGCGCTGTTTGGTCCTCTACAAACGCATCCTGCATACGGCACCGTTGATAACATTCCTGAGGTGATGCTGCTGGAGAGCACGCCCGAGAACCCTTCGAAAATTGAAGTGTGGCACTCGGATATGACGTTCCGTCAGCATCCACCGTCAGTTACTGTTTTGAAGGGAGTCACCATCCCTGAGGTGGGTGGCGATACGCTATTCGCCAGTATGACCTCGGCTTACGACGGGTTGTCTGAGGGTATGAAACGCTACTTAGAACCCCTTGTGGCCGTACATGATTTTTCTCAAGGATTTAAAGAGAGTCTCGCTGAGCCGGGTGGTCGTGAACGACTGGCTGGCGCGCTGGCGGATAACCCACCCGTTCGTCATAAAGTCATTCAGACCCACCCAGAGACCGGGAAGAAAGTGATTTTTGTGAACGCACTGTTTACCTCGCATATCGAGGGAGTCTCGCCGCTAGAATCATCGGAAGTCCTCAGCTTTTTATACAAGCACGCCGTGCTGCCTGAATACACCTGTCGATTCAATTGGACGGTCGATAGTCTTGTGATGTGGGATAACCGGAGCACGCAGCATAAGCCGGTAAACGACTTCCTGCCCGCGCGTCGCGCCTTGCATCGGGTTGTGAGTGAGGGCGATAGGCCCTACTAATTACGACCGGTGAGCGTCCACATAGCCGTTGAGCTCTCGCTTAACCATTGGCGCAAACAGATAGAGTGCAATGAGGTTGGGTACCGCGACTACGAAGACCATTGCGTCTGAGAAATCGAGCACAGCACGCAACTCAAGAATGCAGCCGAGCACCAGACACCCCAAAAAGAGTAGCTGGAAAAATAAGGTTCGCTTGCGGCCTACTCCAACCAAATAATTCCATGCGGTGAGTCCGTAGTAGGACCAGGCTAGGGCTGTTGAAAAAGCAAAGAGCACAGCGGCGAAGGCAATCAGATAGGGGGACCAAGCGATGTGATGGGAGAATGCTGCCGAAGTAAGCTCGATACCTGCAAGCTCGCCACCCATCATCCCGTTTGGAATCGCCGTGGTGAGGATGACGAGAGAGCTCAATGTGAGCACCACCATGGTATCGATGAACGGCTCTAGCAAGGCCACTAAGCCCTCTGAAGCGGGCTTGTCTGTCTGCACCGCCGAGTGGGCAATCGAAGCTGTACCAAGGCCTGCTTCGTTAGAAAAAATAGCGCGCTGGAAGCCATATATCATCGCCCCAATACCACCGCCGGCCATCGCATCGAGGCCAAAGGCATTTGCGACAGTAGATTGGATGGCAAAAGGGATGTGCTCCCAGCTCATGCTTATCACATAGAGGCAGCCGATAATGTAAACGCTCGCCATGACAGGAACGATGACCCCCGCTACCCGCGCAATAGACTTAACACCGCCAATGACCACGGCACCGACGATCGCAGCTAGGATGAAGCCGAAGATCATCGGATTCGCGCCGATAAAGCCATCGCTTCCACCTGTAACAACCACCATCTGTGAGTAGGCCTGGTTTGACTGGAACATATTGCCTGTGCCGAGACAGCCGATGACAAGCGCTGCGGCATAGAACATCCCCATTGATCGCCCGATCTTGGGCATCTTGCGATCGCTGAAGTACGAGTCCAAATAGAACATGGGGCCGCCCAGTACACGACCGTCCTCGGTTATACGTCGATATTTGACCCCCAGCGTGCACTCGATAGCTTTGGTGGACATTGATAAGAAGCCTGCAACGAACAGCCAGAACGCTGCGCCCGCACCGCCGATACTTATTGCGATAGCGACACCACCAATATTGCCAACGCCGACCGTGCCCGATACCGCGGTTGCCAGTGCTCGGAAATGGCTGATTTCACCTTTTGCTGTCGGATCCGCGAAGTCGCCTCGGACATGCCTCACGGCTAACCAAAAGCCGCGGATATTGACGAAGCCAAGATATACCGTAAAAAAAAGTGCGCCAGCTGCGAGCCATGCGACAACGATTGGGACGCTGACTCCGAATAGGCTAACCGAAAAGAACACCACCTTTGATAACGCCGCAGCGAGTGGTGATAAAAAGCTTTCGATAGCTGCAGCCAGCGCGTCCATGTATGAATCCTTATTATCTTTTTATGTGGCGAGTCTCGATCGGTTCATACCGATACTTGATAAAGTAAAAAGAGCGAAGAGGTGGCGCGTGCGATTTACTTTTGTGCGCGCATTTCTCTTGCGGCACCCAAGGCAATACCCACAGGTATCCAGAAGGCCTCTCGGGTGAGTACGTACATCACAGCACCGAATACCAGTCCTAGTCCCAGTGACAGTCCCTGCGGGCGTTTTGCTTTCTTGTCATCCATACTCGATATCGATAGCTAATTTGTTATTTGTCGTTGCTTCCAGTGCGCTGTTACCTTGAGGTGCCCGCCTATTAGAGTCAAGTTTCTCCATTGACCATCTGATATTTTCGATGAGATCTGAGTGAGGGCGGGAGCGAAAACATGATTTGTTCAATGTGAGCGACACAGGATTCGGAAGATGACAGCCGGTGATCGGATTATTCTCAGCCTCGCGTGGGCTAACTTTTTATTGGCATTAGCAGGTGCTCTGAAGTTTATCCCCTTGGGTTTTGTCGCCGTGCAGTCGACATTCGGTGCGAACTCAACCATCGCATGGCGATGGTCGTTAGATCTCGTATCCGATACCCACTGGATTTTTCTCGTCTGGGTCGTTGTGCTTTACACCCTTCAAATTGTGTCTGGGCAAAACGTTCTATTTCCATGGAAATATAGAGCGACCTAGCTCGAGGCTTATTTCGCCTGATTTGCCACATTTAACGTAATCTCAGCGTGTCAGTGCTATGCGTTCCAAACTGCTTAAATATGTTGCCAACAAAGCGTCTCAGCGGGACGTTATCGTACCTAATCCGTCAATTCATCCTATTGGACGATGTCAATGCGACGGCACTCGACCAGTTTTAAGTGGCGTCCAAGAAAACGCTAACAACGAGGGGTACGACATGAAAACGACGAAAAATCTTTTACTCAAAGCCGTGGCGCTGACTGCCGCCGCCAGCACATCGTTTGCATCAGGACAAACCGTGCTCGAGGAAGTCATTGTTACGGCGCAGAAGCGGGAGCAGTCTCTCCAAGACGCGCCTCTCGCGGTCACGGCTTTTGGTGCGAAGGACGTGGCCCAGCGGGGCATCTATAACGTCCAAGACATTGGTCTTTTCGTTCCTAACGTCCAAGTCGCGCCTAATCCTGGCGGCGCTACCTCTGCGACCTTTGCGATTCGGGGTTCGACCACAATCAATCCGGCGATCACGTGGGAAGCGACCGTGGGTATGTATTTGGACGGGGTTTTCATCGGGAAAAACCTTGGCGGTATTTTTGATGTTGCCGAACTCGAGCGGGTTGAAGTGTTGCGCGGCCCCCAAGGCACGCTTTACGGGAAGAACACGATCGCTGGGGCCATCAACCTGATTACCCGAAAGCCCGGTGATGAATTTGATGCTTACGTTGAGGTAGGTGCTGGTAACTTTGGTTCGCAAATGTTCAGGGCCCGCGTTGATACCGGCGCCTCCGGCACTGTAGGTGAGGGTTTGGGATCGGTTCGCGCTTCATTTGCCTACTCGAGTCGCGAGCGTGATGGCTTTTACGACAACGTGTCACTGGATCCAACATTTGGCAACAATCCCTTTGTCGGCGCTGTCTCTTCATCAGAGCTGGCATCACTCGACACCAATGCGTTCCGACTGGATGTCATCGCCGACGTGACCGATACATTTAGCGTCCGATACAACTACAACGAGAGCAACGCCGATAACTTGCCGAATATGGGGCAGGTGACAAATGTTGACCCTGGTGTTTACGGATTCTTTGGACTCGGCGACTTTGCGGGTTTACACGCGCTCTATCTCACTGACGGTAACGGCAGAGCTGACGAGATCAGTAATGACTATGCTATCGAGGAAGTGTCCGAGACCAAGGGGCATAGCCTCACCATGACTTGGGACTTGGGTGAGGCCACCTTGACATCGATAACGGCTCGCCGAGATCTCGACTGGAAGGATCAGTTAGATATCGACGGCACCAACATGGATTTATTCCACTCCGCTCGATACGCGAGTTACGAGCAGTTCTCTCAGGAGCTTCAGCTCAGCGGATCTAGCGACTCCATGAATTACGTGGCGGGACTGTATTACTTCAGCGA
>CBFHQN010000023.1:16913-20692 GCA_965657765.1 Luminiphilus sp.
TTCTTTCTTTGGTTTGTTTGGCTCGCCAACGGATAACAATGAATACGGTTTAGACAATCGATCGTTCGCTATCTATGGACAGGCTGATTGGGTACTGCCCTCCATACCCGAACTCACGATGACCGCAGGATTGCGCTATACCAGCGAGGATAAAGACCAGTACATCATCCACCCCAATGCATCTACTGGAGGCGTTGGCGCCTTCGACGTAAGTGCTGATGATTCTTGGAGCAATGTCACCGGAACACTAATTGCCAGCTACGCATTCTCTGATGAGAGCACTGGCTACGCCAAAATCAGCCAGGGCTGGAAGGCAGGCGGCTTTAACGGTGAAGCCCCGACGGCTGACGCGTTTTTCGATAGCTTTGATCCTGAGGAAGTCCTGGCCTTTGAAGTGGGTTACAAAGCTCGCTTGGCGGATGATCGCGTGGAAATTAACGCGGCCGCCTTCTGGAACGATATTTCAGATATGCAGTTCAGCGTGTTCCTCGAGGGCTCTGGCGGTGCAGCCTCTACCGTTGATAACGCAGGTGCTGCGACGATCAAGGGAATCGAGGTTGAACTGGCTGCTCAATTAACTGATGCAATCAAACTCTCAGCAAACGTAGGAACACTGGACGCTGAATACGATGAATTCATCGAGCTTGGTGTTGATGTCAAAGATTCTAAAGACTTCCCATACGCGCCTGAGACAACCGCCAGCGTTGCATTAGATTGGGCTATGGGCTCAGGCCCATGGGGTCGGATTGATACCCACATCGACTGGAATTACAAAGACGACTATGTCGTTTATGCAAACCAAGACCAGAACGTCAGTGGTCAGATTGCGTCCTACGACGTGGTCAACGCGCGTGTGACTTGGAGTGAGATCTCACTTGGTGACTCAACACAGCTGCAGGTTTCTGCTTGGGGTAAAAACATCTTTGACGAAGAATATCGAGAGAACACCATCCCCTTTGGTTTGTGGACCATTAGTTACTGGGGAGCACCTGCAACCTACGGTGTTGACGCGAAGATTAGTTTCTAACGTTGAAACGTTAGTGACTGCCTGTCTGCCTGCCTTTAATGGTTTAGGCTGCAGAACTAGGGCTCAGGTGATTGTCTCAAAGTCATGAACCTCAGGTGACGGTGGGTAGTCGGTAGGTATAGTAGATGGTGGGTATAGCAGATGGTGGGTATAGGAAGGGCGATTTATTCGCCCTTTTTTGCGTAACCAGCAGCCCCCATGAAGTGCAATGAGACGTAGGGCACGTCGCCAATGACCCAGCTATCGTGGGGCGAGGGCGGTACGTAGAACAGATCGCCCGGCTTCATCTCGACAATCTCGCCATTCGCCATGGCTGCCGTAGCCGAGCCTGAGACTACCATCCTGACATGTTCAACATGGCAGTAGGCCTCGTTCATGGCAGAGCCCACGTCCAGCCGGGTTGGTAAGTGGCTCTTCCAATGGTCATCCCGCCGAGAGATGCCAGTTCAAACTTGCCCTTGTCGAATTCACGAAGGTCATCAGGGTTATCAAAGCGTTTTAAAACCACATCCACTTCAGTCATGGATGTGTTCTCGGTTGGAGTGAGGGGTTTTGTTCGTTGAGGGCAGTACCATCACGCTCTTTTATTGAGTGTAAATCGGTATTCAGGCGCAGGAAACAAGGACGAAGTGTAGGCAGTCACCGTCTCATTGAGGCGTCCAGTCTACCATTATGTTCTTGCCGCAATCCGTGGAAATATTCATGACTGAAATAGCCTTTTCGCTGTTCTTATTCATTGCTTTAACAACGCTTGTGTATGCCCATGTTGGGTTCGATAACATCCTAAAAAGTTATCGGATGTGGTTCGAGGATGGTTATTGGGTTAATTACAACGTGGTTGAGGCAGTCGCTTGGATCGCAAAAGCGGCGGTGATTATTCCCGGCTTGGTGTGGCAGCGAGAAATCTGGCAATTGCACGTGGTGACGCTGCTGACGTCGGCGCTGCTGATCTGGGTCTCAGAGCGAAAATTGCTGCCGACAATGGTGGCTTTCAATACACTTTGGATTGGTCTTTCGTCGGTCGTTATCGCTCGCAACTTGCTTTGATTCAAATGTAAGTAGCACCTAGCTCAATCTCTAGGAAAAGCGCCTTGGGATCTCAAGCGCTGGCATTTTTAAGAAGCGTATCAACGATATGGTTGGGCGCAAATGCGTGATGGCTGGGTTGCACTCACCTGAATCAAGTGAAGAGGTGCGCATAAGTGCGTATCCCCTATGGAGCATTGATTTCGCGGAGTCAAAGGCCTAGTGTAATCCCCTCAATCTTGCGTCTTAAGTGATGGAATCTAGGGCATGCGCACATTCACATCTGGTGGCCGCTTGTACATTGCTGCACTCACGTTGCTTTTGGCGTCGCTGATGTGGGACATCACTTTTCGACTCGCAGATTCTCGAAAGATCCTCACGCAGCAATATGAAGCCACATTTCAGAAGGACGCTTCTCGCCGTGAGGGTATGCGCGATCTTCTGGCGCGAGACGTTCAAAGCGCCACACAGTTCGCACTTTATAGTCTCTCAGAACTCAATGAGGTCGACACGGATGAAGCTCGGGCGGAGGTCTTGAAAAAGGCATTTTCGAGTATTGGCTTTTCGCTCAGGAATTCTCGCTACGATTTTTTTGAGACCTATTTAGTTCAAGAAACCCCAGAGGGGCAGCTGCTACTCAGAGGTCGGTACCCAAGCCAGGTGCCGATTGAAGGGGTATCCGTAGCAAATACCCCTTTGTTCGATCACGTTGATCTCGCGACGGTGGAACTCTTTGAGACTAACAACGAGATCTATCAGGTCGAGGAAAGCCCATTACTTAAGATAACGTCGCCACAACCCGTCTTGATAAGCACGAGATTGATCTTCGAGGACGATGCGGATTTATCACGCTGGTTTATGGTCCATCGTGTCGGAATTGCTGATACCCACAGGAGTATCGATCTTATCGGTCAGCAGATGGTTGGCGGAACGACGCCAATGCGAGTCGTTAGCGTGGATGCCCGGACTGGAAATTGCCAGCTGGTTTGGGATGTTTCGATCGGTGTGCTTGATTGCGAGGGAGTCGACCTTGATCGAGGCTTAAGTTACGAAACGAGCTTTGATACTGAAGTTTCAAGATCGCTGACTTACAGCGTCTATCAGCCAAACGACCAATACAACGCATTTCGAATGCCAGCCTTCGAGTCAGCGCCGAAGTGGAGAACGGCGATTCCGTTGGTATTGGCCCTTTCTTTGCTGCTCACTACCGCGGCTTACATGCGCTATAGGGCGACGAGCACTGATACGTTGAGATCGTTTGCTGATTCGCTGCTTGTGAAGGACTCCGTCAATTCATCGATCCATGACGTATTGAGTCGTCAGCTCGAAAGGATGAGTCAGTTTGCCTTCGCAATGCGTGATGGTGATATTCCCGAGAGCGAGCGGCGATATTTTGATATCGCGATCAGCGAGTTCATGCAGGCAACCTTGAGTCTCAATACCTTGCGATTGGAGAGCCCTCCAACAAAAGCCAGTCAAAGGCCTGCAATCGAGACGATCGACTTAAAGCAGCTCTCGTCTCTCGGGCAAATGGTTTTAGATGTATCGACCATAGATACGCCGGTTGATGCTAAGTTTTTGAATTCTGATGATTTGCCAGAAACGATTATCGGTTACAGCTACAGTGTCCAAACCGCCTTGATAGCGGCCATCAGTTTGTCCGCTGAAACCACTGACGATGGGCGTATCGAGGTCTCACTTTGGATAGAAGAAGTTGAGGGTTTCG
>CBFHQN010000024.1:0-19473 GCA_965657765.1 Luminiphilus sp.
CATCTCGGCAATATTGCTTTTCGTCCAGGCTGCGGGCGCCACCTTTTTTTGGATGGCGGCGTTCTCCGCAGGCAAACCAAACGCGTCCCATCCCATGGGTTGCAGCACATTCTTTCCCATCATGCGCTGATAGCGAGCGATCACATCGGCGATTGTGTAGTTGCGGACATGCCCCATGTGCAATTTACCGCTGGGGTAGGGAAACATGGCCAGGCAGTAAAACTTCTCTCGACGGGTGTCGACATCCACAGCAAAGGCTTTTTCGTTAAGCCAAGAGGACTGAATCTCGGTTTCGAGGATCTCTGGTTGGTATTCGCTTGAATTCATTAACTTGATGTAGGCGTAGGTAATAATATTGGCGGGCACAGTCTATCAGGATAGACGTGCTTAGCGCTGAGGTTTTATCTAACTTTTGTGACATCTCTTGTAGCCACTCCTGCAATCGCTTGCGCTATCGCGGGGATGGTTAGCAGAAGACTTATTAAGATAATCGGCAGGCTTCCCCATCGTGCAAATGGTGTTAGGCCGTCATGGGGTTGAACGCTCGCAACGAGACTGTCTTTTGTGAACTGAGGAAGCGTATTGTCCACCTGCCCTGAGGGCAATATCACAGCGGTGATGCCGTTATTAGCACCTCTTAAAGTGGGCTTTTGAAGCTCAAGCGAGCGGAAGCGAACCATCTGAAAGTGCTGGTGAGGTCCATGGCTGGTGCCAAACCATGCATCGTTGGAAATCGTGACGAGCAGGGGACTTGTCCGAGAGCCCCCTGCCACGAAATCGGGATAAACAATCTCGTAGCAAATGAAAGGGGCTAGTTCCCCTGCGCCGGTTGTCAGACCATCTTGCTCGGTGCTGCCAGAAGAGAAGTTCGACATGGGCAGATCAAAAAAAGCGATCAGGCCCCGCAGTTGTGACTCAAGAGGAACGAACTCACCAAAGGGAACCAGTTTTTGTTTGCGGTATTCATCACGCGCATTGCCCAGTGTGACGATGCTGTTGAAACGCTGTGATCCGTCACGGGTTCCAATGCCAAGGACGACTGAGGCGTCGTTGATCTCACCGATTCGACTCACGCGGGCGATATAATTCGGTGCCTGATCGAGGTAAAACGGCAACGCACCCTCCGGCCATACGATGAGGTCAGCATCGCGAGAATAGGTTTCGGCGTGGGTGAGGTAGTCCGCTAGAAACGTCTGTCGTTTTCTAGGGTCCCACTTATCGCGCAGCGAGGTATTTGGCTGATAGATAACGGCCTTTACCTGTTCGCCGGTGCTCTGTGTCCACTGCAGCTGCTGGAAAAAGCCTCCGCCGATTAAAATTCCAGCTGACCAGATAACCCATGGAACTACTGCGCTGGGTGAGCGACGTTTTAGCGTTTCTGTCAATCCTGCGGCGGTGAGAGCGATGATCAGCGAGATGCCGAAGACCCCTATGATGGGAGCCCATCCTGCGACAGGGGTGTCGATACTGGCGTAGCCCGCGAATAGCCAGGGAAAACCTGTTAGTAGCCAGGTTCTCACCCATTCAAACATCACCCATAAGCCGCTAAAGGTCAGGATCCGAGCTAAACCCATACTTGGCTGAAATCGACAAAAAAGGGCGGCTTGTATAGCAGGAAGCAGCGCCAATCCACCGCAGAAAATAAAAGTGAGAAGGAGTGCAAGGGGTGTCGATGCGTTACCGTAAACATTGATGCTTACATAGACCCAAGATACGCCAGCACCAAAGAAACCCGCCCCAAAAAGCCAGCCCAAGGCCGCACCGCGTTTTACCGTCTGGCCTTCGAGTACTGCGTAAAACAAAGCGAGGCTAAGAAGCGACGCAATTTTGAGATCAAAGGGCGCGAGTGCCAGCGTGAAAATCAGCCCCGCTATCAGGCTGCAAACTGCGCGCTGTGGTTGGCTCCAGCGCACCAAGGCTTAATCCTCGTTAATGACGGTGACGCGCAGACTGTTGAGCTTCCTCTGGTCGGCGTTTATGACGCGAAATTCAAAGCCATCGAACGTCACAGTTTCGTTACGAGAAGGCAATCTGCCAAAGGCCTGCAATACGAGACCACCAATCGTGTCGAACTCTTCATCGCTGAACTCGACGTTAAAGGCCTCATTAAAGTCTTCGACAGGTGTTAACGCCTGAACGAAGAAGCTGCCCTCAGTGAGCTTACGGATTTGAACCTCCTCGTCCGAGTCGGTTTCGTCCTCAATTTCACCTACGATCTCTTCTAGCACGTCTTCGATAGTCACAAGTCCCGCAACACCGCCATACTCGTCGATAACGATCGCCATATGATTGCGCGCTTGGCGAAACTCTCTCAACAGTACATTCAAACGCTTACTCTCAGGAACGATAACTGCGGGTCGCAGCAGTGCTGAGACATCGAAATCGGCGTTGGGATTCAGAACGAATGGCAATAAGTCCTTGGCGAGCAGAATGCCCTGAATATCATCCGTTCCCTCACCCACTACTGGGTAGCGTGAGTGTCCTGTATGAATGATTTGCGGCAAAACTTCATCCAAGGTCGCCTCTGATCGAATCACGACCATTTGTGCGCGCGGGATCATGGCGTCGCGGGCTTGCATCTCTCCAACCGTCAGGGCGCCTTCCATGATGTTTCGCGCATCGTCATCGATAACCTCATTGTCCACAGCCAACTGCAGTAAACCCTCGAGGTCGGCCCGGGTATAAGGCGTCCCCGTCACCATCTGTGTCAAGCGATCCAGCCAGGATCGTTCTTCAGATTCGTTATTGCGTGTGTCGTTCGTGTTCATTGCGTGAGGTTTTCAGTTTGATTGTAAGGGTTGGGAATGGACAGCTGAGCCAGACGCGCGACTTCAATCGCTTCCATTAATGCTGCGTCCTCGTCTGCGATGTGGTCATAGCCGAGTAAATGGAGCGTGCCGTGAATGGTCATATGTGCCCAGTGGTGCTCGGGTGGCTTTGACTGCTGCTGTGCCTCGCGTTGCACAACATCGTTGCAAATAATGAGATCACCAAGTAAGCCGGTTTGTTTCTGTAAGTCAGCATCAACTGGGAAAGAGAGCACATTTGTGTCGGTCTTTTTGCCACGATATTGGTGGTTGAAGCGCGTCATTTCCTCACTATCGACCACTTGGATGCTGACCTCTGCAATTTCGGTTGGATGCCATCGAGAGTGGTCGCCCGATAGGGCTGTTGCCACCCATACCTCGAAAGCTTCGGGATTTGGCGCCTCTTGGTGATTGCAGTCTACGTATACGGAGAGGTTCATGAGCGCTCGTCCTCGTTTGAACTCATGATCGCATCGTGCTCTTCGTAGGCACTAACGACGCGCTGAACGAGCGGGTGACGAACAACATCCTTTTTTCCAAACCATGTGAACGAAACACCATCTACGCCGTCAAGCACCTGAGTCGCGTGGACCAGGCCAGAGGGTTGGCCGCGAGGTAGATCTATTTGCGTCGCATCGCCTGTGATAACAGCTGTCGAGCCAAAGCCTAATCGAGTCAGGAACATTTTCATTTGCTCGCGAGTGGTGTTCTGAGCCTCGTCGAGAATGATGAATGCGTTGTTGAGCGTGCGACCGCGCATAAAGGCAAGTGGTGCAACTTCTATGATATTTCGTTCGATGTATTTACCCACTGTCTCGAACCCGAGCATCTCATAGAGTGCGTCGTAGAGAGGGCGGAGATAGGGATCAACCTTTTGCGTCAAGTCGCCGGGTAAAAAGCCCAATCGCTCTCCAGCCTCGACTGCAGGGCGAACAAGCAGGATGCGTTTTACGTCTTCCTCGAGCAGTGCCTGCACCGCACAGGCGACGGCGAGATAAGTTTTGCCAGTGCCTGCAGGACCGACACCGAAATTGAGGTCGTATCGCTGAATGTCTTTGACGTAACTGATCTGGCTATGTCCGCGCGGTTTCACGGTGCCGCGTTTGGTCTTAATTGCTTTCACCAGAACAGACTCATCGGTTGCTCCCTGATCCTGCAATAACTCAAGGTCAGCTTGCTGTAGTTGCAGATGAATCGTCTCGGGACTTAGGCGAACGCCCTTGGTGACATCACTGTACAGTTTCTTTAAGAGCCTCTCCGCAGAGGCACATGCTGCTGAGGGACCACCAATCTTGATTTGGTTGCCGCGATTGCTAATTGAAACCCTCAGCCGATCTTCAATGAGTTTCAGATGGGTGTTCAAATGCCCGCAGAGCAGTGCAACATGCTTCGCGTTTTCAGGTTCAAGCGTGAAAGAGGAGGATACTATGTCCTCCCGACTGTCGGGCTCGGGAGGTATCGGGTCAATGTCCAAGGACTGTTTGGCCGCTCATGTAACGTATGGGGGTGTGACGATACCGTGCTTGTGCCGCATGTCAACCAACAAGCATACCGCGCAGCGAGTTTGGCAAAGCATCGACAATATCCACCGTCGCGAATTCACCGATCAAATCATGGTCGAGGCAAGTGAAGTTGACCACGCGATTGTTTTCCGTCCGACCTGCCAGCTGCCCGGGGTCTTTCTTAGACACGCCGGTGACGAGAATGCGTTGGGTTGTTCCAACCATGCGCCGACTGATTTCCATCGCCTGCTGATTGATACGACCTTGTAATAGGTGGAGCCGTTTTTTCTTAACGTCCTCGGGCGTGTCGTCCTGAAGATCAGATGCGGGTGTTCCAGGCCGTGCGCTGTAAATAAAGCTAAATGAGGTATCAAATCCGATTTCCTCGATAAGCTTCATTGTTGCTAGGAAGTCCTGCTCCGTTTCACCGGGGAAGCCAATGATGAAATCCGATGACAACGAGATGTTGGGACGAATCTTTCGCAGGGCACGAATCTTTGATTTGTATTCAATGGCAGTGTGACCTCGCTTCATCGCCATCAAAATACGATCCGACCCACTCTGCACGGGGAGGTGCAGATGGTCGACCAGCGCGGGTATATCTCGGTAAGCCTCAATCAAAGCATCGCTGAACTCTACTGGATGCGATGTTGTATAACGGATCCGCTCAACGCCAGGGACTAAATTGACGAGACCTAACAATTCAGCGAAGTCGACAATCTCTCCCAAATAATTTTCACCTCTATAGGCGTTGACGTTCTGCCCCAGCAGGTTGACCTCTTTGACGCCTTCAGATGCTAGGTGTGCAATTTCTGCAATCACGTCGTCAACGGGGCGAGATACTTCCTCACCTCGTGTGTAGGGCACGACACAAAACGTGCAGTACTTGCTGCACCC
The DNA here is from genome assembly GCA_965657765.1 of Luminiphilus sp. Taxonomy (GTDB): domain Bacteria; phylum Pseudomonadota; class Gammaproteobacteria; order Pseudomonadales; family Halieaceae; genus Luminiphilus. Next base: position 5,207 of record CBFHQN010000024.1, read on the forward strand.
CTCCATAATGGAAACGAATGCCGTTGCACTATCGGTTGATGGCTGTGGGAGGCGGTCAAACTTCTCGATTTCCGGAAACGAGATATCGACAACAGCACTGTCTCTCTCGTTTCGAGTCTCGAGCATTTCGGGCAAACGGTGCAACGTTTGCGGGCCGAATATCAGGTCTACGTAAGGAGCTCGCTCGCTTATCGCCGCACCCTCTTGGCTGGCCACACAACCACCGACACCAATTACGACATCGGGGCGTTTTGCTTTGATGGATTTCCAGCGTCCCAACTGGTGAAATACCTTTTCTTGCGCCTTCTCTCGAATGCTGCAGGTGTTTAGCAACAAGACATCCGCCTCTTCTGCATTTTCCGTTCGCTCAAGCCCATGGCTTTCGCGCAACAGGTCGCCCATACGCGCCGAGTCGTATTCATTCATTTGGCAACCGTGGGTCTGGATAAAGACTTTGGAGGGTGTCGTTGTGCTCACGTGCTCGCGCTCAGTAGGGTTACAGAGCGCTATTATACCTGTGTAACTGCAAAATGGGCTGGCGCCACCCCTTTAGAATTTTGGCAAAAGTGGTAGCATCGCGCGCCCCGGACCAAACACACGAACGAGCATGTCTAATCAGCCTGTGTACAAAATTATTTTCCACAACGGTAAGGAGATCTTTGAAGTCTTTGCCAAGCACATCTATCAGAGTGATATGTGGGGCTTTGTGGAGATTGAAGAAATGCTTTTCGGTGAGCGCTCTGCAATTTTGGTTGACCCAGGCGAGGAAAAACTTAAGTCCGAGTTTGCGGGGGTTAAGCGCAGCTATATTCCGATGCAATCCATTATCCGAATCGATGAAGTAGAGAAACAAGGCGCTGCGAAAATTAGCGAAGGCGGTGATACTGGGAAGATCGCCACATTCCCCATGAGCCCAATCGGCACCTCGAGCATTACATCGGACGACTAACACCCCAACCTCAGCTAGGGCAGCTGTGCCGTTAGAATTGCGCGGCGTGGCGCAGGGTGCCCTTCAATTGTCTTATTTGGATTCTCGGGATCCAGAAAGTTGGTCAGCGAATGAAACGTCATCCAGTCCGTTGAGCGCTGTTCCTTAATGGATGTCTGGCTGACATCGATGAGCCGTATGTCTGCAAAGCCCACTTTTGAAAGCCAGAGTTCTAGGGCTTCTGGACTGGGAAGGAACCAAACATTGCCCATTCTCGCGTAGCGTCCGGGCGGCACGAACACCGTGTGCTCGTTTCCTTCAACCACGAGTGTCTCAAGTACAAGTTCGCCACCTGGCGCAAGGGTATCGCGCAGGTCTGTCAGATGATCGATGGGGGATCGACGATGGTAGAGCACCCCCATCGAAAATACGGTGTCGAAGGCATGTAACTTTGGTGGCAGCTGCTCTAGCGTAAGTGGCAGGACGTGGACTTCAGAGTCGTCGAGGTATTTTTGAATGGCTTTGAATTGTAGGACGAATAGGGGGGTTGGATCGATGCCGATGACCTCAGCTGCACCCTCGCCGCGCATCCGCCAGCAGTGGTAGCCACTACCACAACCGACATCGAGCACGCGGCGACCTTGCAGGGGTGAAATCGCATCAGCGAGACGCTCCCACTTATAATCTGAACGCCATTCGGTCTCGATATCCACGCCAAAGAGCGAGAAAGGTCCTTTTCGCCAAGGATGTAAACCGCGGAGCGCCTGTTCCAGATCAGCGCGTTCGGTGTCGGTTATGTCCCCGGCAGCGCCCACATAAGGACTGTTTAGACAGGCCGTACGGGCTGTTAGTTCGGGCAGCGCATGCATCGATTCCCGCCAGCGCTTCAGATCACCGTAGCGCTTCTCAGACATCGATTGAGCCAATTGCTCAGGCAGAACCTTCAGCCATTCGCAAAGCGTTGGCTCGTCCCACCGCGCTGCGAAGGCTTCTAGATCTTCTTTGAGTTCCTCAGGTAGGTCCATTGGCGATCACGCAATAGCGATGAAAGAAGCGAAGTTTAAGCACTGGAACCAAATACTTGACCGAGAAAACCCAGCTTCCGAAAGACGGTTGCTGTGCGATTGTGCCGTCTCCGGAATGAGTACGTTCTCAATCGCATCGCGCTTTTGAGCAATCTCGAGATCGCTGTAGCCCTGGCTGCGCTTGAAGTCGTGATGTAGGCCGATCATCAGTGTATCCATGGCGGGGTCAGCCATCATGAGCTTCTCCGAGAGGATCAATAGTCCTCCCGGCACCATCGCTGAACGGATGGACTTGAGTAAGCTAAGCCTCTGTTCGACAGGGATAAATTGCAGCGTAAAATTCAAAATCACGACGCTACAAGAAGTAAATTCAATTTCTGTTACGTCCGCCTCGACCCATTCAATACGTGACTCCGACTCCACTTGCTCCTTTGCACGACGAATCATGGCTGCGGAGTTGTCGATGCCAATCAGTCGGCAGTCTCGTTGCAACGAGCTGCCCCCGAGCGCCTGTTCTGCTGAGCGAATGGACTCGCCGAGTGAACATCCAATGTCGTAAACACAGGTGTCTGGTTGCGCGAACTGCTCTGCAAGAACCCCAGTCATTCTTACGACTGTCGAGTAGCCAGGTACGGACCGTTGAATCATGTCAGGGAATACGTCGACAACTGAGTCGTTGAAGCTAAATAACGTCTTATCAGAACGTAATTCAGCAAAGAGATTGTCGCGTCGGTTGGAAGACATGGCAGTGTATTTTTGATCGGTTAGAAACTTGTCTAAGAATAATATCAGGCATTTATGCAGCTAAACCCATACCGTATACTCGCGGCCTGATTTTTTTACGAAAGAGTTTTCGATGCTAGAGCAACTGTCTGTTTTATCACCTGATCCTATCCTTGGTCTTGCTGCTGAATGTCGCGCAGACCCCAATCCAAATAAGATTGATTTGACGGTCGGTATTTACATGGACGAGGCTGGCGTTTGTCCCGTATTTCAGGCGGTTCGTGAGGCGCAGCAACAGCTCGTGGCAGACGAAATTACCAAGGCCTACCTCCCAGCTGCAGGAGACGCTGTTTATTTGCAGGCTATGAAGTCACTCGTTTTCGGGCACGAGCTTGTCGGAGGCGGCTCGAATATTACCGCTATCCAAACACCGGGTGGATGCGGTGCGCTACGAATTGCCTCAGAGGTATTGGCCGCTGCAGCTCCTGACGCGACTGTTTGGATTAGCAACCCTACTTGGCCGGTTCATATCCCGCTAATGGGATCTGTTGGGCTGAAGTTTGAAACGTACAGCTATTACGACCCGGCATCGCACGGCGTTGATTTTGACAACATGGCCAGCGATCTAAAGGCTGCCAAAAAGGGTGATGTGGTGCTTCTACACGGTTGTTGTCACAACCCCTCAGGTGCGGATCTGACGCTTGAGCAGTGGGGTCAAATCGCTGACATGGCAGAAGCTCAGGGCTTTACGGTTCTTGTTGACCTTGCCTATCAGGGGATGGGCACGAATTTAGAGGCTGACGTGGCGGGACTTCGGTTATTAGCGGGTCGTTTGGGTGAGCTCATCGTCGCAGCATCGTGCTCGAAGAATCTTGGGTTGTACCGGGAAAGAACGGGTGTGGCGCTATTTTATGGGAAAGATACCCAGACCGCAGCGGCAACGCACAGTCACGGTTTGGGCGCGGCGCGACGCGTTTATTCGATGCCGCCCGCGCATGGCGCATTGCTTGCGGGTCGCGTGCTGAGTGACCCTGCTTTACGCGCGTCTTGGGAAAGTGAGCTTTCGGCTATCTGTGCGCGAATTATCGAACTGCGGACTCAGTTGTCTGAAAAGCTCTCCGAGAAAACGAGTCAGGACTTTTCTTTTATCTCACGCGAAAAGGGAATGTTTTCTTTCTTGGGGCTCTCAGTTGATCAGGCGCGAGGGCTTCGCAAGGAGCGTGGCCTTTATATGCTCGACTCGTCACGCATCAATGTGGCGGCGCTTAACCAGCAGAACATGGATAAAGTTGTCGACGCGGTTACCTCTGTTCTCTAAGTCTCTTGGTGCTTCGAGCCCTGAGAATAATCTGGAAAGAAAAAGAGGCGAGCATATTGCCGCCTTTTTATCAGTCTCATTTTGGGATGAAAGTCCTGATGGCGAGATAGATCACCTGTAGGGGGCTGTCGTAATTGATGTCACCGTCAGTAAAAAAGCTCCGAACACTTCAAGCAAGGGAGAGCCTGAGGTTGCACATGCAGACGCTGCTGGCCTAATCCTCTAGTTCAATGAGGCGCTCTAACGCCTCGTCGAGCGATGAGCTTACTTCTGTCAGCCGGTCGAGCGTATTTGCAACATCATTGCTGTCACCCGCAAAAAATGAGGGGTCTGCTGTCTTCGCCTCGAGCGCCGCTTGCTCTTCTTCAAGCTGTGCGATTCGGTCGGGCAGATCCTCGAGTTCGCGTGTTTCTTTGTAACTCAGCTTTCGCGTAAAAGCTTGCTTAGATTGAGTCGTGTTTCCCCTAGAATTCCCGGCTTCGGTCGATATCTCGGACTTCTGTGTCCCACCGTCTTTCCGATCAATGCGTGCATCGATATTTTTCAGGGTTCCGCCTCGGCTTTCCCAGTCAGAAAAATTGCCCGCCTGTTCTTCAATCTCACCGGATTCGTTAATAACCAACAAGCTTGTCACGACACGATCCATAAAATCCCTGTCGTGACTGACCAGCAGAATGGTCCCTTTGAATTCCAGCAACACCTCTTCCAATAGCTCCAAGGTTTCGATGTCGAGATCATTCGTAGGTTCGTCCAGTACCAATAAGTTGGCAGGCTGTGTGAAGAGCTTGGCAAGGATCGCTCGGTTTCGCTCCCCACCTGACAGCACTTTCGTAGGCGCGCGAACTCGGTCTGGTGAAAATAAAAAATCTCCAAGGTAGCTAATTGCGTGACGCTTCTTGCCGTCAATTTCAATAAATTCCTGACCGCCACAGATGTTATCGATCAATGTGCCCTCGGGGTCTAAATGGCCGCGGAGCTGGTCTGAATAGGCGATTTCTAATTTCGAACCGATCTTGACTGTTCCCTCATTGGGCTCCAGTTCGCCAAGCAACATCTTGATTAGAGTGGTCTTACCCGCACCATTTCGTCCGACAATGCCAATACGGTCGCCACGCTGAATGATGGTGTTGACGCTCTTGATGACAGTCTGACCGTCATAGTCCACGCCTGCGTCCTTAGCTTCGGCAACGAGCTTTCCGGAGAGCGAACCTGCCCCTACATTGATATTGGCCTTGCCAGTCTGTTGCCGCCGAGCCGCGCGCTCTTCTCTCATCGTCTCGAGCCGTCGAACGCGCCCCTCGTTGCGCGTCCGCCGGGCTTTGATGCCCTGTCGGATCCAAACTTCCTCCTGCGCAAGTTTCTTATCGAACAACGCGTTGGCAGTTTCCTCTGCGGCCAGCTGCTCAGCACGGTGTTTTAGGAAGTCTCGGTAGCTACCTTCCCAAACGCTCAACATGCCACGGTCAAGCTCACCGATACGATTGGCAATAGCCTGAAGAAAACGTCGGTCGTGGGTGATTAGAACGATAGCGCCTCGAAAAGATTGAAGCTGTTGTTCGAGCCAGATAATCGTAGGTATGTCGAGATGGTTAGTCGGTTCATCAAGCAGCAGCAAGTCGGGTTCTGAGACAAGTGCGCGCGCTAGCGCAACACGCCGTCGCCAACCACCGGATAAGTCCGCCAAGTATTCATCGCCATCGAGTCCGAGCTGAGTCAGAGTCGTCTCGACCTGATTTTGACTGCTCCAACCGTCGTTTGCCTCCAAGGCGAGTTGTACCGACGAGAGTGCCTCGAGCGCATTATCATCAGTTGAAGATATGAGCTGTCGGTACTTAACCAGTAATTCACCCACCTCTGGCAAACCACCTGCAACCCAGTCAAAGACCGATGTTTGTCCCTCGAGCGGCAGTTCCTGCTCCAGTCTCGACAGTTTCACGCCGGGGTCGATCCATCGCTCTCCGTCGTCAAGCTGTTGCTCTCCCGTAAGGACTTTGAATAGCGTTGTTTTGCCGACACCATTTCGGCCCAGCAAGCCCAAGCGCTCACCCTTGGAGATAGTGAGGTTTAATTTATCGAGGAGTACCTGTGTGCCGAAATGTAACTCGGCATCACTTAAACGTAAGAGCGCCATCAAACATCATCCTTGCTGAGGCCGGGAGTTTACTTTAGTACCCGATTCACGTCTTGAGTTTGTTAAACTAACAGCGCTGTTTTGGGGGACAAAATGACTGCAGTAACTTCACACCGTGATGACGTGGTAATCGGGCGCTGGTTAGCCATTTGTGCGGCCACGATTTTTGGCATGATTTTATTAGGTGGTGTCACGCGTCTAACCGAGTCGGGTCTATCCATGGTGGATTGGAGACCCATCATGGGTGTTGTGCCCCCGCTGTCCGCGGATGATTGGGTTTATCTCTTTGATCAGTACAAGCTGTTTCCAGAATACCAATTGGTCAACCAAGGCATGTCGCTCGAGGAATTCAAACAAATCTTTTGGTTTGAATATTTACATCGCATGCTGGGCAGACTCATCGGCGTCATGTTCTTCATTCCTCTTATGATTTTCTTGTGGCTTGGTAAGGTGAAGTCATCGCTTAAGCCTCACCTTTTGTGCCTTTTATTCTTGGGTGCCTGCCAGGGTTTCATGGGTTGGTATATGGTTAAAAGCGGTCTGGTCGACCGACCCGATGTGTCGCAATACCGTTTGACGGCACACCTCGGTTTAGCGGTGGCGATCTACGCCTATATTGTCTGGCTAACCGTCGGTTTGTTTTCGCCTAATCGGTCTCCACGCAAAGAGTCGGGTTTTGGCATATTCGCCGTTATTGCACTTGTTTATGCCATGATTTTAAGCGGTGGTTTTGTTGCAGGAACAAACGCTGGACTTTCGTTTCCGACCTGGCCGCTTATGGGCGATAGCTTTATACCGCCCGCTCTGTATGCGCAGGGCTTCATCTCTTCTTTTGAACAGGTCACCACCATTCACTTTAATCACCGGATGCTGGCTTATGTTACTGGTGCAGTGCTGATTGCTCTCGCAATACGTGCTCTTGCGACATCGTCAGATCACCACGTCAAGCTTGCAAGCATCGCCATGTTATTGGCGGTCAGTTTGCAGATCACATTGGGCATCTCCACAGTGCTTTCACACGTTCATATTCCAATTGCAGCAGGCCATCAAAGCGGCGCAATTGTTCTACTGACATCTGTGATTTTCTGGGTGCGATACACCGCAACTTCTCCGTCAGGTAGGGAGCGTTAAATCAGCGGCAAGCTTCAAATCGGTGGTGCGCCTAAATGTCAAAAATTGTCACTTGTGCGCTACTTTTGTAGCGGTAAAAAAGTGCGATCTTAGGCAAAGCGACAGTAACGTCTGTTACTGCCAATAAAAAGTATAACTGGCTCACATTTTGCTGCACCCAGTTGTCACATTGGACTGATTCCTAAAGCTTTTTAAGTCTTAACGCTCAGAATGATGCTCTGACATAGATGGCCCTCACATAACGAGAGCGGCTGATTAAGTCCTATCGTCGAGAGCAATCGGCTAAATGGCTGTAGTGGGGGAGCTTTGCAAAGTAAAACTCGAGTAGGCAGCAGCGAAGATCGAACCATCACTGCGGGCGAGGCACTCGCCCTGTGTTTGCAGCGGGTAGCTCAACACCACAGTATTTCTGTCACTCCCCAATCGCTTGTTTCGGGTCTTCCTACCACGTTGGATGCGTTCTCTCCTGACCTCCTTGTCCGCTCAGCAAAACGTGCTGGCATTAAAGCGCGACTGCATAATGTAGCGCTCACAGAGTTGCCAGCGAATGCATTTCCCGTGATTGCGCTGTTAGACGGCGACAAAAGCGTTGTCGTGCAGGCGAAGACTGCCGATGGCGATGCGATGATTTATGACCCTCAGAGCGGCGCCGAAGCTCGAGCCATGAACTTGTCAGATCTGCAAGAGCTCAGTAGCGGGTTTGTACTCCTCGCCAGACCAAAATTTCGTTTGAGGGCGTCTCAGCTGGGTGGTGTCGGCATGCAATCTGATCATTGGTTTTGGTCGGTCATGCTCGAGCACCGAGGCTTGTATCGCGATGTGATCTACACGTCATTGTTCATTAACGTGTTGGCGTTGGCTCTCCCAATTTTCACGATGAATGTGTACGACAGGGTTGTTCCCAATGCGGCTTTTGAGACGCTCTGGGTGCTCGCTGTTGGTGTTCTCATCGCCGTGATCGCGGATGTGGGTTTACGGGTGATGAGGGGGTATTTCCTCGACTATTCGGCACGACGGATCGATGTAGATCTTTCCGCCGCCATTCTCGAAAAAACCTTGGGTATGCGTCTCGAGAATAAGCCGGTCTCAGTTGGCTCTTATGCATCGAATTTACGGTCCTTTGAGTTTTTAAGGGATATCACAACCTCAGCATCATTAACGGGCTTTATCGATATTCCGTTCGCCTTCGTTTTTCTTCTGGTTGTCGCCTGGATATCACCCTATTTGCTGATCCCCATTGTGATTGGCATCGTCTCGCTTCTGCTGCTCGCGCTGATCATGCGACCGCGGCTCGAGAGCCTCACGGAGACGACCTATGCAGCCAGTGCTCAGCGTAACGCCACCTTGATAGAGACGCTGTCTAGTCTAGAGACGCTAAAAGCAATGGGCGCTGAGTCAGTGATGCAGCGTCAATGGGAGGAGGCTACGCGCTTCCTTGCGAGTCAGAATCTGCGATCCAAAAATTTGCAGCAGTGGTTGTCGCAATCGAGCTCTGCATTGCAGCGATTTGTGCAGATGTTTGTCATCGTCTTAGGTGTTTACCTTATCTCCGCTGGGCAGCTGAGTATGGGAGGCCTTATTGCATGCACAATGATTTCCTCCAGAGCTACGGCGCCATTCGCCAAATTAGGTTCGCTTATTACTCAGTATCAAAGTGCGCGCGTTGCCATGCAGACAATGGACGCACTCTTTGACACTCCCAGTGAATATCGGGAGGAGGACGCATTTTTGTCCAGAGAATCGTTTGCCGGAGACTACGAGTTCAAAAAAGTCAGCTTCAAGTATCCGAACACTGCGCTGCAGTCGTTGTCAGAGGCCTCTCTAAAAATCAAAGCGGGTGAGCATATTGCCGTTTTGGGCCGCGTGGGCTCAGGTAAGTCGACGTTGTCAAAACTAGCATTGGGACTCTTTCAGGCAACTGACGGTGAGATACGCGTAGACGGTGTTGATATCAGGCAGCTTGATCCTCGCGATTATCGAGCCTCCGTGGGTTATGTCCCTCAAGAGGTGACGCTGTTCACCGGAACACTCAGGGACAACATCAGTCTTGGCCGGCCATTCGTTACCGACGCGCAGTTACTGAGAGCGGTCGAGCGAGCAGGGATTGCTGATTGGGTGAATCGTCATCCGTTAGGTTTCGATATGCCGATATCTGAGCGCGGTGATTCGGTTTCAGGCGGGCAAAAAAAATGCATTGCGGTGGCCCGTGCGCTTGTTACCGAACCCAATATCTTGATTCTTGATGAGCCAACAGGTGGAACGGACCAAACCACTGAGCGGACAATCATTGAAAGTCTATCTGAATTCATGAAGGGACGAACGTTGATTGTCGTTACTCACCGCAATTCACTGCTTGCGCTGGTTGATCGGATCATTGTGGTCGATCGTGGAAAAATTGTCGCTGATGGCGCTCGAGACGCGGTAGTGAATGCACTTCGACAAGGAAAAATTGGGAGGGCTGATGACTGACGCAGAGCGGAAGATGCCATTTATGCCTCTTGACGAAAATGGTGTTAGTGAAACGGCGATTGCGCGCCGGTGGAGTGAGCTGTCGGAGGAGGCCATCATCGAGCAGGAGCCCACCCGAGCGCGCAATCTTTTATACGGTGTGTTGGTTACCTTAGTCCTGCTGATTGTTTGGAGTGCAGTCGCGAGCATCGATACAGTTACCCGCGGCCCGGGCAAGGTCATTCCATCGAGTCAGGTGCAGATTGTTGGGTCGCAGGATGGCGGTATCGTTCAGGACATCCTCGTCTCGGAGGGAGAGGTTGTAACTGAGGGCCAGGTATTGCTGCGGTTAGACAGAACCCGCGCTCAGGCATCTCTGGGCGAGAATCAGGCGGAGGTGCGCGGGCTAGAGATACGGGCGCGCCGATTGGGTGCCTTGGTCTCGGGGCGAAAGTTTTTGCCGGACGATGAGATGCTCCGCTTTGCGCCACAGGTGGTTGCTGAAGAGATGGAGCTGTTTGAAGTCAGTAACGCCGAGTTGGAAGCGCAGGAGCTGATTGCCAAGCGTAAAAAACGCCAACGCGAGGAGGAGCTCGCGGAACTTCAGGCCAAACGCGATCAGCTTGTCAGAGAAACGACGCTCGCGCGGGAAGAGTTGGAACTCACGAGGCCTCTCGTCGCTTCGGGTGCCGCATCAAAAGTAGAGACACTTAGGTTAGAGCGTGAGGTGAATCGGGCGGCAGGTGAGCTCAAGCAGGTTCGGGCAGGAATTAGAAGAACTCAGGCTGCGATTGCTGAAGCCGAGACAAATATTGAGGCTGTGCGTCTAGAGTTTAGCGCCAAGCGTCGGGAGCAATTGACTGAGACATATACACGTATAGCGGCGTTGAGTCAGGCGGGAGAGGGACTGAGCGACCGGGTCAATAGCACCGAGGTTGTATCACCTGTGTCGGGTACCGTGAAACAGCTCCACTACAATACGATAGGCGGTGTTGTTCTTCCCGGTCGGGACATTATTGAGCTCGTGCCTGCAGATGATACGCTTTTACTTGAAGTTCGCATCAAGCCTAAAGACATTGCTTTTCTTGCTCCCGCTCAAGAAGCGAATGTGAAGGTCACTGCGTATGATTTCGTGGTTTACGGGGGCATGGAAGGTGTCATAGAGCAAATTGGCGCAGATACACTGATCGATAACGATGATGAGCCTTATTACGAAGTTACCGTGCGTACTCGCCGTGTTAATTTTGGTCCGGATCAGCCCATCATCCCGGGCATGACAGTTGACGTCGATATTTTAACGGGGCGCAAAACAGTGCTTTCTTATCTGATGAAGCCTATTCTGAGAGCTCAGCAAAGAGCGCTCTCTGAGCGATAATGGCACACACGATAGTTACGTTGGCGGAGCAACCGGCCTCAAGATGGGTAGATGCCTTGGGTGCTGTGGTGTTACGCACTTCGATAGATGGCATCCTTATTTCCCTCGCTACGACGTATTGGCTGGATTTTTCTACGCTCCAGAGAGAAGAGGCGCTTAAGGCGCTCGATACCATTTTATCTAAAAGTGATGTGGCGCCCGTCGTTTGTATGGTGCCTTTTCCAAAAGACGAGGAAGCGTTTGGTTTACTTGCGCGCGGTGCCAGAGGTTATTGCCACGTTGCAGCGGCCTCGAGTCAGCTCCGACTGGTTGCATCAACGGTCACCAGTGGGGGATTTTGGCTGCCGGCAACACTGATGCGGCGGTTTATGACGAGTGCAGGAGGGATGGTTGCACAAGCATCGCAGCGCCCCGCTGTTGATCTGGACGACCTTACCCGCCGCGAGCGTCAAGTTGCAGAGGCTGTTGCTGATGGGCTGAGTAACCGCGAAATTGCCGAGCGCTTGTCTATTTCAGAACGCACAGTAAAGGCGCGACTCACTTCGGTTTTCCAGAAGTTTGACGTGCGCGACCGAGTCCAACTTGCGCTCCTCATGCAGAAGTAATCGAGTGGGCCGGGCCTGCAATGAGCGCGGGACCAGCGCAATCAAACTTCCTTAAAAAAACTGCCCTTTGGTCGCTATTTTGTTGAATGAAGGGGTGTGATCATTAACGCCTACTAAATTTAGGGGAACTGTATGTTTGGCCAAGTAAGTTCTATTGCTGGCACAGCTACTGTCAAAGACGCCAACGGGCAAATTCGTCAGCTCAAGTTAGGTGATGAAGTGCAAGCAGGGGATGTTATTTCGACCTCTGCTGGGTCCAGAGTGCAAATCGATTGTGCTGATCAATCGTCCTTTGAAGTTCCCCCGAATGCCGAGTTTCTTATCGCGGAGGAGTGTCTCTCGTCCGAGGTAGATGGCAGTGAGTGGAGTGTTTCTGAAGAAACGGTTGGCGCCTTTGCTGATGCGATTGAGAGTGGTGATGATGTTGATTTCCTAGAGGCGATCCGAACTGGGGATATCGTGCCAAAGGAAGTCGATGGCGACGAGCTCATAGAGCGCGCAATAAATGAAGGGACTGCTGCAGGTGCTTCAGGCGGAGCTCACTCCTTTGTGCGACTCGGTAGAATCGTTCTTGACCTTTCCGAGCAGGGTGTTGATGCAGATACGGATGCTGAGGTAAGCCAAGAAGAGGTCGTTGGTGCAAACAATCTAGAGGTTAACCCCGACCCCGAACCCGAACCACCAATTCCTGAGCCTGCTGGTCCGGTTATCCTGAGTATTGCAGGCCCAGAGAGTGTTCTTGAGGGCGATGTAACGGCGCCGTACACGCTGAGTCTTGTTGATGACGAGGGCAACGCGATTGTTGCCGAGACTGACATTGTTGTGACCGTGACGTACACGGGTACGGCGACGGACGGTAGCGACTACACGTCTGAGACCCCTATTACGATTGCGGCAGGTTCGTCGAGTGCGACGTTTGCTCTAGCGACGATCGATGATGCGATTGCGGACAATGGCGAGACGATTGTTCTGACGATCAGTACCGACAGTGACGGCGGCTTTGAGTCGCTAAGCGTTGGCACCGACACGGTGACGACGATTATCGATGACGACATTGAACCACCCGTTGCTCTTGATGATGCAGCAGAAACAGGTATTGACGCCTCTGTTGTTATCAACGTAGCCACGAACGATTCAGACCCCGATGGAAGTCTCGATCTAGGTTCTATCGTAATCACGCAGCTACCGACTAATGGTTCTGTGGTAGTTAATGGTGACGGTACTGTCACCTACACGCCGAATGAAGGTTACGTTGGGCCAGATACATTCCAATACACCATTGCCGATAATGATGGCGCTGTTTCGAATGTTGCCAATGTTGCGGTTCAGGTTAGCGATGGCCGAGAGACGGCAGCGTTTACAGACAACTGGGTCAACGGCGTTGAATACTATGCCTACGCCACAGAGGAAGACTACCTCCAGGGTAACGACCCCGTAGCATCGGGACTCACCGGTGATCGCTTAGATGAGAATGGCGACCCGATCATGGGTTCTTTCTCTTGGGCTGACGGAGAATTCGTTGTCTTCAAGATTGGTGATGTGATTGTTGCCGAGTTCCTTGCTGAGCAACTCACTGGCGACATCCTCTTTATCCACGATATCGCGGGCTTGGCACTCTCAAATACCAACGCAGACCAGCTTGAGAATACCGCTATCTTCCTTCAGGCACTCGATGCTGATCTGACCGATGGCGATCTTAGCGATGGTCTGTCAACCAATAACACTTCAAATTCTGAAGAAGCGTTTACCAACGGCATCAATATTTCGCAGGAAGTTCGCGATGCATTTGTAGGCTACGTCGATCCGACTACAGGTGAGGCCCTAGATCTTCAAGAAGCCGGCAAGGTGATGATATCCAACGCGCTAGCCATCTTGGGGATTGAGTTCACACGTCAAAGCGAAGTTGATCCGAACCCCGATGATGAAGGCGGTAACGAAAACGTCTTTGAAACGATAGCGATTGAGCACGTCACAGATACGGTACTAGCCCTTGCTGACACTGAAGAGGCCGGTGAACGGCTCGCGGATGATTTCGCCTTTGATGCCCGTGAAGAGGATATTATCGTCGCCGGAAATGGCGTGATAACTTACTCCTCAGAGTTTCTCGACACTGAGGATGGCGACCCCGAAACCGCAAGAATCAGTTTCAATGCCGCGGGATTGGTCGCCAACGCAACACCTCAACAGGTTGCCATTGTTGAGAACATGGAGATTGAGATACCCGAGGGTACCGAAGCTCAAATCACGCTCGCCGACGGCACTACAAGGGTGGTGGGAACTGTCGTTTACGACGATGAAACTCGCGAGGGCTACATCCAACTAGAGCCCTTTGTTGCGGGCGATGGCACAACGCCAGACCGCGGTATTACTAACGCAGAGATTGAGAACGGCCTTCTACAAGACGGTGGCGTAAGTTTCGAATACACCCTTTGGGACTGGACTGCTTCTACGACGGTCTCACTAGATACCTTAGACACCTTCAAAGCAGCACTCACGATTGAATACGATAATGTCATCGAGGGTGATGTTATTCAGATGACTGTCACCAGCTCTTTGGTCTTCGAAACTGACCAAGAGTTGACA
>CBFHQN010000025.1:0-18401 GCA_965657765.1 Luminiphilus sp.
CGCCGATATTGATTCCATCGACCGGCAACTCCTTGAGTTAATAAACGCGAGGGCTGACTGTGCCCGTCGCGTGGCTGAAATAAAGTTGGCCGCCACTCAGGGTGGGGATGCACTGTTTTATCGTCCTGAGCGCGAGGCCCAAATTTTGAGGGCGATCCAAGAAAACAACCCGGGTCCACTTGAGGCTGATCAGGCTGCACGGATTTTTCGCGAGATCATGTCGAGCTGCCTCGCGCTTGAGCGTCCTCTCACCGTTGGTTTCTTGGGTCCCGTTGGCACCTATTCCCAGGCAGCGGCGCTGAAGCACTTTGGTCAGTCGGCTATTTTACAGCCCCAATCTACGATTCGAGATGTATTTCGATTCGTGGAGGACAGAGCTTGTGATATGGCCGTTGTGCCCGTTGAGAATTCTACCGAGGGCATGGTTGGGCAAACCCTCGATTGTTTCCTCGAGTCGCCCTTGCAGATTATTGGTGAGGTGGAATTGCCGGTTGTTCACCACCTGTTGGCAGCAGATTCGCAGCCGCTCGAGGACATTACAGCGGTTTGTGGTCATGAACAGGCTCTTGGGCAGTGTCGTGACTGGCTAGACGCCAATTTGCCGGGTGTGCCACGTGACGTCTGTCGGAGTAATGGCGAGGCGGCGCAACGCGCACAAGGCGAGCTAACTGTTGCTGCGATAGCCGGTGATCTTGCGGCAGAAACGTACGGCTTGGTTAAGCTAAACGAAGCGATTCAGGATATTGCGCACAACACAACGCGCTTCTATGTCATTGGTCGTGAGACGGTGCCGGCCAGCGGAGCAGATAAGACGTCGATTCTCATCGCCAGTCGAAACAGACCAGGTGCGCTTTTGAATCTCTTGCGTCCGTTTGAGGAGCGCGGTATTAGTCTGACCCGGATTGACTCACGCCCCTCCAAAACCGAGAAGTGGACCTACATGTTCTTCATCGAGTTTGAGGGACATCTTTCTGACGAGTTGGTCAAAGGTGTCATGGCGGCGCTCGAGGAAAACTCAATACTGTTAAAGCCGCTAGGCTCATATCCCAAAGCACCGATCTGATGACAAACTTTAACGCGCGAACCATAGCGTTGGTTGGCTTGGGACTCATTTCGGGGTCTCTTGCTCGCGCGCTTCAAGCAAGTCATTGGGATGGCAGGCTCATTGCCTGGGGTCCGAGGGAGCCGAGTCTCAAGCGCGGGCTCGAGCTGGGCGTGATCGATGATTACTCGCTCGATCTCAATGATATTGTCGAGCAGGCGGATGTCATTGTTATTGGCGCGCCACCCATTGCGACGGCTGACATGATCGGCGAGTTAACCTCGCTTTTGGGCGGTGCCGAGAAGCAAACTATCATCACCGATCTTGCCAGCATTAAAGGCTACGTCGTTGATGCTGCTACCGCCGATTATCCGTTTTTTGTGCCGGGTCACCCGATCGCCGGATCAGAGCACAGCGGTGTTGAGTACTCGGATGCGAACCTATTTAAAGGGCGAGAAATCATCCTTACACCTCAGAATACCACTGACTCTGGCGCGGTTGAGACGATCACTGCTATGTGGGCGCTGACCGGTGCGTATATTCGAAAGATGTCGGTTAAGGCGCACGATGCCATGCTGGCGGCAAGCTCGCATATGCCGCATATCGTTTCCTATGCGCTTACAGGTGCCTTAGAACGGGACGATGCAGACCCAATGATTCACGGTGGTGGTGCCTTGCGGGATATGACCCGTATAGCGGGCTCAGATCCTTTGATGTGGACCGACATCGCGGTTACCAATCGTGAGGCTTTGCTTGCTGCGATTGATCAGTTTGACGCTGAGATGAAATTGCTGAGAGCTATGGTCGACGTGCAGGATGCCGACGCAATGCGCGCGTATTTCACAACGTGCCGAGGGCATCGCAGAGCGCACGACAATATCCTTAATCCCTTACTTCAAAGTCCGACAGAGGAGACGTCATGAAGTTTTTGGTCGAGCCCGGTGGTTCGTTGACGGGCTCCGTACGCGTGGCGGGCGATAAATCGATGTCTCATCGCACGGTCATGTTGGGTTCGCTCGCCGAGGGAACCACGGTTGCCACGGGTTTCTTGGAGGGGCAAGACGCGCTCTGTACCGTGCAGGCGTTTCGCGACATGGGCGTCACTATTCGAGGGCCCGAGCAAGGCAAAATTGAAATTGACGGGGTAGGGATGTACGGGTTGAAAGCCCCTTCCGATGTGCTCGATATGGGGAACTCAGGAACCAGTATCCGTCTTTTGAGCGGGTTGCTTGCCGCTCAACCATTTGATTCAACGATGACGGGCGATGTGTCATTGCAAAAGCGACCCATGGGTCGCGTTACGACTCCCCTCGCGGAAATGGGCGCCGTCATTGAGAGCGATGAGGGACGACCTCCGCTGCACCTGAAAGGTGGCAAATCTCTCAAGGGTATACATTATGAAATGCCCGTTGCCAGTGCTCAGGTGAAATCCTGCGTCCTACTAGCGGGTCTGTACGCCGAGGGGCGAACATCGGTAACCGAGCCTGCGCCAACGCGAGATCATACGGAGCGCATGCTCCGCGGCTTCGGTTACGAAGTGGAATGCGAAAACGAAGTGATTAGTGTGCAGGGTGGGGGTGCGTTGCAGGCAACAACGCTGGATATTCCTGCAGATATCTCATCTGCGGCATTTTTCCTGGTCGCGGCTTCGATCGCCGAGGGCTCGGATCTGATCTTGGAGCACGTGGGAATGAACCCGACTCGATCGGGCGTGATTACTATTTTGACGCTCATGGGTGCGGATATCGAGGTGCTGAACGAGCGCGAAGTCGGCGGCGAGCCGGTGGCAGATTTGCGCGTGCGTTCTGCACCATTAACGGGCATTGATATTCCTGAAGACTTGGTACCACTTGCGATCGATGAGTTTCCGGTTCTGTTCATTGCAGCCGCTTGTGCATCCGGTAAGACGACTTTGTCCGGCGCGGAAGAGCTCCGGGTGAAAGAGAGCGATCGCATTGCCTCCATGGCGGAGGGTTTGACAACGCTGGGTGTCGAGAACGAAGTGATGCCAGACGGCATTGTTATTACCGGTGGATCAATATCGGGTGGTGAGGTGAACACCTTCCACGATCATCGGATTGCAATGTCTTTCTCGGTTGCGGCATTGCGAGCGACGGGACCTATTCAAGTGAACGACTGCGATCATGTCGCGACGTCATTCCCCGGCTTCGCTGCACTCGCACGAGGTACGGGACTTCGTATTTCAGAGGTAAGTTAATTCGTGAAAGCCGTCGTTATATGCGTCGATGGGCCTAGTGGGTCGGGTAAAGGCACACTGTCTCAACGCCTCGCCAAAGCGCTTAATTTTCATCTTCTAGATAGTGGCGCACTTTATCGCGTTGTGGGTTATGCCGCCTCGGTCAGCGGTATTGATTGGGCTGATGATAATGGCGTTACCAATATTGCACGCAGTCTGGATGTGTCTTTTCAGAGCTCTGCAACGGGCGTAAGAGTCATGCACGCCGGCTCGGATGTCACCGAGTCTGTTCGAAGTGTGAGAGGTGGCGAGGGCGCCTCGGCCGTAGCGGCTATTCCGTCTGTGAGAGACGCTTTGCTCTCGCGGCAGCGAGAACTTGCTTGTCCCCCCGGATTGATTGCAGACGGACGCGATATGGGGACGGTCGTTTTTCCTGATGCCCCACTGAAGATTTTCCTCGAGGCCTCAGCCATGGCACGCGCTCAAAGGCGACAAAGTCAGTTGCAGCAGCAGGGTGAGAATGTTAGTCTGCCGCGCCTTTTGGAGGCCATAGAGGCTCGTGACCTGCGGGATAGGACCCGCGCCGTGTCACCACTTGTGCCCGCAGACGACGCGGTGGTTGTCGATAGTACAACCATGACAGCGGACGATGTATTTGCGCATGTGATGTCTCTTGTATCTCAAAAAGGGCTTGTGCACTCAGACGGTTAAAGGCCTTACCCCTCGACTCAGTGCGTTATTAATCGACCCAGCCGGGTAAGACGGTTGGTGCTGTGTTGTATGCAGCGATACTGCAGGTATATTCCATGAGCGAATCATTCGCCGAGTTATTCGAAGAAAGTTTAAAAACCGTAGACATGGAGCCCGGTTCAATCGTTACGGGCGTTGTTATCGATATTGATAACGAGTGGGTTACTGTCCACGCCGGTCTAAAATCCGAGGGTGTTATTCCTCGCGATCAATTCACCAACGCCAGCGGCGAGTGCACCCTAAACATAGGTGACGAAGTCCAAGTTGCGCTCGAGACTGTCGAAGATGGCTTTGGCGAAACCAAGCTCTCGCGTGAGAAAGCGAAGCGCGCTGAAGCGTGGAAGACCCTCGAAGCAGCACACGTTGCTCAAGAAGTGGTCATTGGTGTTATCAACGGAAAGGTCAAAGGCGGCTTTACTGTCGATGTTGATTCTATCCGTGCCTTCCTACCGGGCTCACTGATCGACGTACGTCCGATTCGTGAAACAGCACACCTCGAAGGCAAAGAACTAGAATTCAAAGTGATCAAGCTTGACCAGAAGCGCAACAACGTTGTGGTCTCGCGTCGTGCGGTCATGGAAGCAGCCAATAGCGCTGAGCGCGATGAGTTGCTCCAAAATCTTCAAGAAGGCCAGAGCGTCAAGGGCGTGGTCAAGAACCTCACCGATTACGGTGCGTTTGTTGATCTTGGGGGCGTTGATGGTCTACTTCACATCACAGACATGGCTTGGAAGCGCATCAAGCATCCAAGTGAAGTGGTTGAAGTGGGTCAGGAGATGGATGTCAAAGTCCTTAAGTTTGACCGGGAGCGCAACCGCGTATCACTGGGTCTGAAGCAGTTGGGCGAAGATCCATGGGTAGAAATCACTAACCGCTACCCAGAAGGTAGCCGTGTTAACGCGCGCATCACTAACCTTACTGACTACGGTTGCTTCGCAGAGATCGAAGAGGGTGTTGAAGGTCTGGTTCACGTTTCAGAAATGGATTGGACCAACAAGAACGTTCACCCATCGAAGATCGTCAACTTGGGCGACGAAGTCGAAGTCATGGTCCTCGATATCGATCAGGAGCGTCGTCGTATCTCGCTCGGTATCAAGCAGTGCCAGCAGAACCCATGGGATGCGTTTGCATCACAGCACGCGACAGGCGACAAGATTTCTGGTTCGATCAAGTCGATCACGGACTTCGGTATCTTCATTGGCCTAGCGGGCAACATCGACGGCCTGGTTCACCTCAGTGATATCAGCTGGAATGAGACTGGCGAAGAAGCGGTTCGCAACTACAAGAAAGGCGATGAGATTGAGACTGTGATCCTTAGCATCGATCCGGAGCGTGAGCGTATCTCGCTGGGCATCAAGCAGCTCGAGGAAGATTCCTTCTCGATCTACTTGGGCGACGCAGACAAGGGCAGCATCGTTACGGGTGAGGTCACCGAAGTGGATGCTAAGGGTGCCGTTGTTAAGCTGAATGAAGAAGTTGATGGTTACATCAAGGTAGCTGATCTTAGCCGTGATCGCGTCGAAGATGCGCGTTCGGTCTTGAATGTTGGCGACAAGGTTGAAGCCAAGATCGTCAATATCGATCGTAAGAGCCGAGCTATTGGCCTGTCGATCAAAGCGAAGGACATGGATGACGAAAAAGAAGCCGTTCAGTCACTCAAAGACCAAGACAGCGCAGCTTCACCAGGCACCATTGGTGATCTGATCAAGGCGCAGATGGACAGCCAATAAGTTGTTGCATTTGTCGCAACTCTAAGTAAAAGCCGGCATTGCCGGCTTTTTTTTTGTTAATCTGCAGCCCTTCTTTTTAGGCCGTTTAGCACTATGAAAGTACTGAATAGTTATAAAACGTCACTAGCTCTTTGCGCGGTGAGTTGCCTGCCTACCTATCTGCAGGCGCAAGATATTAATGCCAACGTGTTTACTCACTTTGAGTACGACAGTTCCGACGCAGCTGACGCAGCGGACCGAACCTTCGAATGGGGCGAGTCTGCGCTGTTTGTGACGGGCAACTTAACCGGGAAGCTGTCCTTCTTGGGGGAGTTCACCTACACCGCGCCGAAATACACGGATAAATCTTTTTCAGCGCACCGGTACCGGCTGCGGTACGAGTTTAATCGCGACAATGCGATTAGCTTTGGAAAGATGCACACCCCCATTAACTACTGGAACGATAATTTCCATCACGGTCGTATTTTTTTTCCAACGATTAATCGCCCGAGGTCTTTCTCACGCTTTATTCCGATCCACGAGGTAGGCGTCCGCTTCTCTGGCATGAGTCCCATGGTGGAAGGTGTGGGCTACGATATTGTTTTCGGCACAGGGCAATCCGAGGGCGATGATGCCTTTGGCCACGGTGTTCAGTCTTACACGGTGAACTTCAACTGGGCGCCCTCTGCTGATTCACGCGCAATAGTGAGTTACTACCGCGATACGATTCTTGATCACGAGGACAGCCCCTTTCACTCCGGTCATAGCCATGGTGGTGGCGATCATATGGGCATGGATCACATGGATATGGGTGAAGGCGGTATGCATATGGAGCATGAGGACTCCGGAACGGACATTGATATCCCTTACGAGCTACTGTCGTTCTCGCTCCATCATGAAGATGAGTATTGGCGAACTCTGACAGAGATCTCTGCAAACCGAACCGACGGTGGTGATTGGAATTGGGCGGTTTACCAATATGCGGGTTACCACATTTCTGATGAGTTTTCGCTTTACGCGCTTTATGACTACATAACGGTAGACGACGAGATTCATTTCAGACCCGGATCGGAACGACGAGTAGGTCTAGGACTCGAATGGTTCGTTACCGACAACACGTCCCTCAAGGTTGAAGCACGCTCGGAAGATACTGATCAAGGTGATTTGCGGATCGACGATAGTGTCCTCGAAGCGCAGTTGTCCTTCGCCTTCTGAAAACGATGAAACGGCTCGCTTCGACAATTATTCTCCTTGCTTTGACAGCTTGGCCCTTCACAGGTCAGGCTACGGAGATGTATGCGGTCGTAAACGCACCAACGAACTCATCTTTGGATGAGGCATCGTTACTTGCGCTGCTCAAAGGGCAGAGACGAAATTGGGATGATGGTAACGCGGCCACCGTAATTTTGCCCTCTCGAGAGTCGGCAGACTTCGAGGGTGTGGCAGAGCGGGTGTTTGGCGCATCAGGTCGCGTGATGCAACGTTTGTGGTTCAGGGTTGTCTTTAGCGGTCGCGCTAACGCGCCCATTTACATTGACGATCCCTCAGAGGTCGTTGCAGCGGTTGAAGCAAAGTCGGGCGCTGTTGGTGTATTCATGGCTACGCAAGAGCCAGAGGTAACAGGTTCGTTGCGGTTGGTTAAATTGAAGTGAATCGCTCGCTTCTTTTTCAGGTCACCGCGCTTATGGCGTCCTTTACCTTATTGGTTGCCCTTCTCATGTTGTATGTCCTTCCTAGCCGGCAAGCGGCCGTTCTCGAGGCGAGTATGCGTGATGAGCTGACGAGCCTTGCTGCTGCTTATTCAATCAGTGTCCGCTCGGCCCTAGAGCAGCAGGATCTGTCCGCGCTGGAGGAGCTTAACGAGCAAGTCTCGTTCGATGGAAGAAACCCGGTTGTTGCCGTCATCAACACGAGTGACGAGACGCCCGAAATTTTTGCTGTTTTCCCAGCGTCAGAGGAAATAGCAACGATCGATGAGATTTTTGGGCCTAAATACGTGGCAGCAGACCGCGCGTTTGAGACCGATATTATCGATGGGCGCGTGGCTGTAATGTTTAAACGCGAGACGCTCGATCGCCGGCTGTGGTCACTGACTCAACTGATTTACTTCTCGTTTGCGTTTATCTGTTTGCTGCAGGTTGCGTTTGCTCGGCAATTATCGACGCGCGTTTTGATACCTATCATTCAGGCGGCAGGCTTCGCTGATGAACTCGGCGAGAAAAAGTACAGTGGAAAGCTGCGAAGAGAGAAGCGGCAAGATGAGATCGGCACATTAGTAACGAGCTTGCGGCGTTTACAAGTAACACTGCGCAGCCAGGATCGTGAAAATCGACGGCTCTTTTTGTCGTTAGAAGATACCGTGGTAGAGAGAACCGCAGAGCTGACTAAAGCACTCGAAGCGAAAGATGCCTTCACAGCAAGTGTAAGCCACGAGTTGCGAACGCCGTTACACAGTATCATCGCTTCGCTCGATCTCATGGCGGATGCCGCTACAAAGCCAGAGGCGACAGAGAATTACCTTGGTATTGCTCGTCGCGCGTCTCAAGCACTGCTTCTACTCATAAATGAGCTTCTAGACTTTCAGCGCTGGGAGCATGAGAAAGTCACACTCCTCACTGAGCCTACAGAGCTTTATGACTTCCTGAGCGATATCAAGAAAACGACAGCCATGCTGTTTGATGATTCAGCTATCCGCTTCGCTGCCGAGATCGATGAGACTCGCAATGCGAGGGTAATGATGGATCAACAACGCATTGGGCAAATCCTTATGAACCTACTTGGCAATGCGCGAAAGTTCACGCGCGAAGGCGAGGTAGTGCTAGAGGTTAGCGTGCTAAGTCGAACAGATTTCTACAGCGAGTTCCTATTTGTTGTCGAGGACACGGGTATTGGTATCGATGCAGACCACCTTGAGCGGATAAGCGAGCCTTACTTTCAAGCAGGAGACGGCCTTAATCGAAAGTACTCTGGTACAGGGCTGGGTTTGAGTATTGTCCGCAAACTCTTGGATAGTATGGGCTCGAAATTAAACATCTCGAGCCAGCTCGATCGTGGTTCTGTGTTCGATTTTTCCCTAAAGCTCCGAAATTTAGAGTGGGAAGCCGACATACAAACGGGCCCGATCACTCAGGTAACTGCCCCTGAGGAAACTGACTCGCTTGTGTCTTCTCTAGACTTTTTGTACGTAGAGGACAGTGAGACAAATCAGCTGGTGATGTCAGCGATGATGGAGCGCCTGGGCGTTAAGTTAACGATGGCGAGTTCGGCCGAAGAGGGTTTTGATATTTTACAAAAACAGGATATCGACATCGTTATCACTGACATTCAAATGCCCGAGCACTCGGGGATCGATTTGATAGGGTGGATCAAACAGGATGCTGTTCTCGCTGATAAATTACGGGTTTTTGCCTGCACGGCAAATGCAGGTAGCGATGCGGTACAAGAATTTGAAGACGCGGGCTTTGAGTCTGTGCTGACGAAACCCCTCGATCTGCAGGTGTTGGAGAAGTTTCTAGCCCGACTATGAATAAGGCCCTCTAAGGTTTTTACCCTTGTATGCCGGTGTCATGGTGTGGACAATAAGCGTCGGAGCGAGGAAACATGACACGAAGCGAACTAATCGACTTAATGGCATCACAACAAAGCCAGTTGACGACTAAGGACGTCGAACTTGCCGTGAAGCTGATGATTGATCATATGGCTGAATCACTGGCATCGGGTGAGCGCATTGAGATTCGTGGGTTCGGCAGTTTTTCGCTGCATTACCGCGAGCCGCGTAAAGGTCGAAACCCGAAGACGGGTGATACGGTAGAGCTCGAGGGTAAACATGTTCCTCATTTCAAACCTGGTAAAGAGCTGCGGGAGCGGGTGAATCGCTCGATCAAGGCGGTATTTTAATGCTCAGCTGGCTGCGCGCCGTCCTCACTTTCATTTTAGTAGCCGCATCCATCTTTATAGGTGCTGTGTTTGCTACGCAGAACACCTCGCTTGTACCCCTATCCCTTTTTGTTATAACGCTTCCCGAGCAGACAATGGCTGTGTGGCTTTTGTTGTTTTTGGTGGCCGGGCTTGCTGTGGGCAGTCTTATAAGCACAGTGGTTGTCTTGCGTCAGCGCGCGGGCTTGGCTGCGCTCAGGCGCGAGAACACGCGTCTCAAGCAGCGCATGGAGCGGTTGTAGACCAATGGCTGAGCCAAATACGCTCCTGCTTGCATTGCTGTTCCTTGCCGTTGCCGCGGGCTGGGTGCTTGGACGTGGTGCTTCCGGTCGAGACGAAGAGGTGGATCAAACACCTCCCTCGCAATACTACTTGGGATTAAATTTTCTGCTCGATGGTGAGCAAGAGTCGGCACTCAAAGCGTTCAGTGAGGCGCTGGCTGTAAACGCCGAGACCTTTGAGACACACATTACGTTTGGCAGTTTGCTAAGAAAACGGGGTGAGGTGGATAACGCGATAAAAATCCACCAGTCGCTGCTGTCACGAACCAAACTTCCTGATGCACAGAAAAATCAGGCGCACTTGGAGCTCGCGAAAGATTTTATTGCCGCCGGATTGCTGGATCGTGCTGAGCAACTTCTGAAGGACCTTATCGAGCTTTCTGAGGAGCATGAAGCTGACGCAAAGATATTGCTGTTGGAGGTATTCGAAGCGAGCCGCGATTGGGAGCAGGCGCGGGTGCTGGCTGAATCTCAACTCAAGCAGGTTCTCGCAACAACCGTAACGCCCGGATCAAAAGCTAAGGCAGATAAGATAAAAGCACGCCTTTGCAACTACTGTTGCGAGTCTGCTGAAGACCGGGAGACGAAGAGCGAGTGGGTAGCCGCACGCAATGAGGCCGCAGAGGGATTACGGTGGGACGATACAAGCATCTGGCCGCACTTGATTATGGCGCGAATTGATGTGCAGGAAGGTGCGACGCAACAAGCGTTTGATCGTTTGATGTCTGCAGCTAAGGTCGCCCCCAATCGTCTTCCCGAGTTTATCGACGCTCTCAGAGCAGTCTGTGATGCGCTGGGCTGTAGAGCGCGGTTGGTCTCATTGATCTCTGAGTTACTCTATGCTCGTGATGATCCGCAGCTAAGAGCCTTGCTCTCAGAGGAATACCTTTGTGATGGTAACGAGGCCGCAGCACTCGATATTCTTGTGCAAGGACTCGATCAGAAGCCGACATCGGCGTTGTTACAAAAAACGCTGGAACTTATGAGTGAACAAGTGAGCTGCCCCGAGGTAGTCGAAGCCGCTCGTAAACTGTCGATCAAACAGTCGACCTATCTGTGCGGGGTTTGTGGCTTCCATGGTCCTAGTTTTTATTGGCAATGTCCTGGTTGTAAGAATTGGGATACGCTCTACCGGCCAGTCCGCTAAATCAACCTTACGAGACCTCTATGCGAAGCCCAATCATCGTCGCGCTCGACTACCCGACACTCGAACAAGCTCTCGCTTGCGCGAAGCAATTGGATCCTTCGATCGTTCGTGTAAAGGTCGGTAAGCAGTTATTCACAAGCGTGGGGCCAGCCGTTTTGTCTGCGCTTCATGAGTTGGGGTTCGATGTCTTCCTGGACCTCAAATTCCACGACATTCCCAATACGGTAGCGGGGGCAGTGCGTGCCGCAGCAGACCTTGGCGTTTGGATGGTCAATGTGCATGCCTCTGGTGGGCGAAGGATGATGGAGGCAGCGGCGGATGCTCTTGCCAAGCGCGACAACAAAACACAATTGATCGCTGTGACTGTGCTCACAAGTATGGATCAGAATGACCTGTCCGAGCTTGGTATCAACGAGACACCCGCTGATCGGGTGATGAGACTTGCGACGTTGGCCGAGTCCAGTGGTATGGACGGTGTTGTCTGCTCCGCACAAGAGGCAACGCTGCTCAGTCGTCAGTTTGGTCGCGACTTCTCGTTGGTTACGCCGGGCATCCGTTTGCCTGACGACGAAGCGGAGGATCAACGCAGGGTAGTCACCCCTTGGGATGCTATCGATGGTGGTTCAACGCACCTAGTAATGGGGCGTTCGATTACGGGTGCATCATCCCCGGCGGCGGTGGTCGATCAGGTTGTTGCGCGACTCGCATCATCAAATTCTTCCTAGTCTCATCGGCATTGACTTACGATCTTCGAGCGACGCCCGCAGTAAGCCTATTTTCCTTGTCACTCATTCGAGTTCTCAAACACAAGGAAAATAAACATGTCTATAAACACAGTTTGCATTGATCAGCTTTCTCAGTCCTCGGCGTCGCAACATCGGGTCTCGCGCTATTGGCTAGGTCTATTGCTTGCCACAATTCTTAGCTTTTTTATGGTCGAGTCTGTGACGGCCGCTGAGACGGTCAATATCAACACGGCGGATGTCGCTACTTTGACTGCAGAGCTATCAGGTGTTGGGCCAAAGTTGGCGCGCAGGATTGTCGAGTTTCGCGAACGTCATGGTGATTTTGAAACCGTAGCGGCGCTCAGAGATGTAAAAGGTGTAGGAGAGGCAATTCTGCTCAAAAACGCCGATAAAATTGTTCTCGAATAATAGCTCTTGAAGAGGCCAAGCGATTCATAAAGTCGCTTTATCGCATCCATGCCAGGAGTCGATAGCGCCCCGAGAGCAAAAGCTGTTAGTATGCGCCCGCCAAAAACTGGGGGCGCTTTTTACATGGATTACGATGTTTTCAATGGAGATGCTGATGGCATTTGTGCGTTGATTCAGTTGCGCCATGCCGATCCTCGCCCGGATGCAACGCTTGTGACTGGCGTAAAGCGTGATATCCAATTACTCGAGCGCGTTCCCTCCGAAGGTGTTGGTCGTATTACCGCGCTCGACATCTCTTTCGATAAGAACCGTGACCAAGTGATAAGGCTGCTAGGTGCGGGAGCCGATGTCTTTTTCTGTGACCATCATTTCGCGGGCGAAATTCCTGAAGACGGTGGGTTAGAGGCGTTAATTAGTCCGGCTTCCGAGGTGTGCACCAGTGCTCTTGTCAGTGGCCGTCTCCGAGGGCGCTTCGCGGAATGGGCGTCGGTTGGCGCATTTGGCGACAACCTCGATGCTACTGCTAATAAGTTGATTGCTAATTTGGATCATGGAGTGGATCGTGATGCGCTCCGTCAGCTCGGTGTCTGCGTTAACTACAATGCATACGGCGCTAGTCTCGAGGATCTCCATTTTTTGCCCGCTGAGTTATATCGGCGAATGGCTCAGTTTGATTCGCCATCAGCTCTGATCCAAGAAGATGGGGAATTGTTCGAGACCTTAACCGAGGCCTATCGGCAGGATATGCACTCAGCAAACACTGCTCCCCGTGCAGTTGAGGATGATGATATTGCGGTCGTCTCACTACCCAATGCTGCTTGGGCACGCAGAGTGAGTGGCGTTTACGGTAACGATCTGGCCAATCAATCACCGAACCGAGCGCATGCAGTTCTTACGGACATCGAGGGCGGCTACCTCGTAAGCGTGCGCGCACCGCTTAACAACCGCTCAGGTGCTGACGATGTTTGCAGACAGTTTGATACGGGTGGCGGTCGTGCGGCTGCCGCAGGTATCAACGAGCTGCCCCATGATGAGTTAGGGCGTTTTATTGACGCGCTTCGCGCGCAGTGGACGTAGCGACTCAAAGCCACTTACCAACGTGAGATTTCGCTCTCTAGCTGCTGAAGGAGTTCGAGAGCGGCCTGTTTTGATCCAGAGTCCTGCTTAGCCGGCGAGTGTTTCAAGCGGTAACCATCAAACAGACCCAGCAGGTTATCGATGATACTGCCGTCAAAGGGCTGTTCTCTTAATACCAGTGTCCGCGCCGAGTGTTCCAGCGTGCCGTAAAAGACATCTCGCATTTGCCATGCTGGCGTTGAGGCCTCCAGCTCACCAGAGGCAATACCGCGCTGCATAATGAGGTCAAAAACCCTGACGTACTCGCGTATTTGAGGCAACTGTCTGCCCGGTTCACCATGGCGCTGACGGGCGCGAGACGTAATCTCAACCATTTTGAAGTCGTCGATGAGTGAGTGGAGGTGATAACTCGCGAGTTCCGTGAGCTGTTGGCTTAACGGCGCATTTGATGTTACTGCGGCTTTTGCGCCCTTTGTCAGCTCCCGCCAAAACCTATCGACAACGGCCTCCAGCAGTTCATGCTTATTCTTGTAGTAGAGATAAACCGTACCCTCAGCTACATCGGCTTTTCGAGCGATCTCAGCCATGCGCGTGCCGTCAACGCCGGATTCGCTGAAGAGCGAGGCTGCGGCCGCAAGAATGGCTTCCTCGCGTGCTTCAAGTCGTTGTCGCTGGGTGTCGCCCAAAGTGCTTTCCTTTTACGTCTCGACCTTACGTATTGCTTCGGTATCGGTTGCCGACGGAGCGGTGAAGCCGAGATTCGTCTAATTGCTTGCCGTCGATTTTAATACCACCTATAGTCACTGAGTATGCCTCATTATTAATGAGGCGCAATCATTTTCATGGGAGGCTGCGACTAAAGTGGCGGATAAAACGATCAAGATTGGCGGTGCAACTGGGTTCTGGGGCGAGACCGATATGGCCATGGCGCAGTTTCTGCATGAGGGCGATCTCGACTACATCGTCTTTGATTACCTCGCTGAAATTACCATGTCGATTATGGCGCGTGCGCGGGCTTCAGATCCGAAGCTGGGATACGCAACCGATTTTGTCTCCGCCATTGTTAAACCTAATCTTAAACACCTTGCCAGCTCCGGTATCAAGCTGATCAGTAATGCTGGAGGCGTGAACCCAGAAGCGTGTGGCGACGCGTTGAGAGCGGTCATTTCCGAAGCTGGACTTGACCTCAAGGTGGTTGTCGTGACCGGCGACGATCTGCTCAATGATCTCGATCGCCTTGAGGCCATGAACACCTCGGAAATGTTTTCGTGTGACGCATTCCCGCCGAAAGAGAAGATCGCGAGCGCGAATGCTTACATTGGCGCCTTTCCCATTGCAGCCGCACTCGCCGGCGGTGCCGATATTGTCGTCACGGGACGATGTGTTGACAGCGCCGTGACGCTAGGCGCGTGCATCCATGAGTTTGGATGGTCTGCAGGGGATCTGGATAAGTTAGCCGCAGGATCTGCCGTTGGGCATTTGATCGAATGTGGCCCGCAGGCAACGGGTGGGAATTTTACTGACTGGGAGCAGGTTGCAGACTCATTGAACGAAGTTGGCTACCCGATCGCGGAAGTCTGGGAAGACGGTACAGCTGATATATACAAGCCGGCAAACACGGGTGGCTTGGTTAATCGAGGGACGGTTGCTGAGCAATTGCTGTATGAAATCGGCGACCCGGCGGCTTACATGTTGCCCGATGTCATTTGTGACTTTACTCAAATCCAACTCGAGCAAGTGGCTACAGATCGTGTGCGAATGACCCATGCGCGGGGTAGGGGCGTTCCTGAAACTTATAAGACCAGCATGACTTGGGCCGACGGTTGGCGAGCAGGGTCGACATTTTGGTACGTGGGCCGTCGCGCTGCAGATAAAGCGCGCATTTTTGCCGACGAGGCAGTGACGCGTACGCGAAGAAAATTGCAGGTAATGGGCGCGGCGGACTTTGACGAGGTCGCCATCGACATTTTTGGTGAGGAGAACTTCTGGGGCAATCATGCTGCTGTTTCCAATACTCGTGAGGTGGCGCTAAAAGTCGCGTGTAAGCACCAAGATGCGCGTGCCGTGGGGCTCTTGCTCCGTGAAATGACCGGCTGCGCGTTGGGTGCGCCCGCGGGCATGGCTTTTTTTGCAGGAGCGCGAGCTAAGCCCTCGCCCGTTATTCGTTTGTTCTCGGTACTGGTCGATAAATCAGCACTGTCTATCAAGCTCATTGACAGTGACGGTGAAACAGATTTCGCACCGCCAGCGACAAGTGCAGATGTTCTACCCACTGACATCGGACCAATCCCCGAGGCATTTTCAGGTGAGAACCTGATTGAGGTGCCGCTAGAAACCTTGGCCTGGGGACGTTCGGGTGACAAGGGCGATAAGGCAAACATTGGAATCATCGCTAGGAAGGCTGAGTATCTGCCCTGGATCGCCAAGGTACTGACCACTGACTATGTAGCTGATCGCTTTTCGCACTTTATGACAGCACCCGGGATAGACCGCTTTTATATGCCGGGGTTGCCCGCATTGAATTTTTTATTGCACAACGCGCTCGGTGGGGGCGGTATTGCAAGTTTGAGAAACGATCCTCAGGCCAAAGCTTATGCGCAGGTTTTATTGGATACCCCCATCGCCATTCCCCAACACTTACTGGAGGCCTGAGATGACAATTTTGACCTCGACTGTTCAGCCATCGAGCGACAGTTTTAGAGAGAACAGAGCGAGTATGTTTGAGCTCATCGAACACTGGCGTGGACTTGAACAGCGCACTATCGACGCATCAAATAAGCGGCTCAAGACCTTCAAGGCACGCGGTCAGCTGTCGCCGCGCGAGCGCCTAGAGCGATTACTCGACCCCGGTATGCCGTTCTTGCAAATGCACTCCATGGCGAATTACTGCGTTGAAAACCCCGATCGTGAGACCAGCGTTCCTGGCGCTTCAGTCATTGTAGGTGTTGGATTCGTTGAAGGTGTGCGGTGCATGATTTGGGTCGATGACTCGGGGATCTCAGCCGGTGCCGCTACGGAATCCACTGGCTTTGTATCGACCTCCATTCTGGAGATGTGCATGCGCCAAAAGCTACCCGTCATTCACTTGGTGGAATCTGCAGGTGCAAACCTACTTAAATACAAAGTTGAGCTTTGGTCACGATTCGGGAACGTGTTTAGAGATTTAGCCCGATTGTCGGCAGCGGGTATTCCCACCATGGTGGTTCTCCACGGCGGCTCTACCGCAGGCGGTGCTTACATGCCCGGTATGTCAGACTACGTCATTGGCGTCAAAGAAAACGGCATGGCAGCACTCGGCGGCGCGGCCTTGGTGAAAGCCGCCACAGGCGAAGAGGCCAACGATCGAGAGCTGGGCGGTAGCGAAATGCACGCCAGTGTCTCCGGCGTTGTCGAGTACCTTGTTGAAGACGACGCGCACGGGATTCTAAAGGCCCGTGAGGTCATGAACAGCATCGATTGGAACAAGCGCGTTACCGCAGTGGTCCGTCGTCCCTACGAGCCACCTCGGTATCCAGCTGAGGAGCTTGCTGGCGCCATCCCGGTCGATCCAAAAGTGCCTTACGACTTCCGCGAAGTGCTTGCTCGTATTGTTGATGATTCTTCGGTTGAAGAGTTCAAGTCACGTTACGGTGTATCCACCGTCTGCGGTTATGCATCAATTACCGGTATAAGTTTTGGTTTCATCGGTAATAACGGTCCTATCGATCCGAATGGTGCTACCAAGGCTGCGCAGTTTATCCAGCTCTGTGACTCCGCGGATATGCCAATCCTGTTCTTCAACAACACCACGGGCTATATGGTGGGAACAGAGTACGAGCAGGCCGGGATGATCAAGCACGGTGCAAAGATGATCCAAGCCGTCTCCAATGCGCGTGTACCTAAAATCTCGCTCTACATTGGTGCGAGTTTTGGTGCCGGTAACTACGGCATGTGTGGCTGGTCCTATCAGCCTGATTTCCTCTTTGCATGGCCAAATGCCCGCACGGGTGTCATGGCAGGGCAGAGCGCTGCAGATACGATGTCCGAGGTGGCGCGAGTGGGTGCGGCTCGAAAAAGGCAAGACATCCCAGAAGAAGTCTTAGAACAGCAGGCGGCAACGATTCGCGCGCACTTCGATGCGCAGGAAGATGCCTTCTTTACGTCGGGACGGGTACTTGATCACGGCATCATCGATCCGCGCGACACACGGAAAGTCTTGGCGTTCTGTCTTGAGACGGTTTTAGAGGGCCGCTTGAGAGAAATACGAGCCAACGCTTTTGGCGTTGCGAGGATGTGATTATGGCGACATTACCCGAAACAAAAACACTCGCGCTTGATCTTGAGCAAGGCTGGCTCACGGTTTGGTTCAATCAACCCGAGCGCCGTAACCCTTTGACGGACGAGGCCGTAGAGGACTTAGCAGCGGTTATTGAGGCAATGGCCTCGCAGCGCGATATTCGCGGTATGACCATTCGCGGGAAAGGCGGTTTCTTCTGCGCCGGTGGTGACCTCAAGGGGTTCAAGGCGATGGCGACGGGTGAAACCGAGGCCTCGATGCGCATGAGTCGCCGTATTGGTGAGGTGCTCGCGGATCTCAACGCACTGCCGCAGGTCACCGTTGCGGTGATCGAGGGTGCAGCTATGGCAGGCGGCCTAGGTGTCGCTTGTTGCTGCGACGTTACGATTGGGATGAAAGACGCCAAGTTCGGCTTCTCGGAAACACGGATCGGCATTACGCCTGCCCAGATTGCGCGATATGTACTCCAAAAATGCGGTTACTCGACCGGGCGGAGACTCATGCTGACTGCAGCACGATTCGCAGGTGAAGACGCAGGCAAGCTCGGCGTTCTCGATTTCGTTGCTGATACGACCGATGACCTGTCATCGCTTGAAAAGCGTGTGAAGCAAGACGTACTCGAGTGCGCACCGGGCGCTGTTGCAGCCTGTAAAGCACTGATCATTGGCATGCCCGGCACACCTGATGAGCAGAAAGTCGAGTTTGCAGCGCAGAATTTCAGCGGTTGCTTGCAGGGTGATGAGGGTAAAGAGGGGGTTGCCTCTTTCCTCGAAAAGCGAAAACCCAACTGGCACACGGAGATTTAACTAATGAAAGCATTAACCACATTACT
>CBFHQN010000026.1:0-18218 GCA_965657765.1 Luminiphilus sp.
CCGGCAATATTGGCCGCCGCGGTGTCGGTGTGAATCCACTTCGTGGGCAGAATAATGTGCAGGGCTCCTGCGATATGGGTTCGTTCCCACACGAACTCCCTGGTTATAGACCCGTCAGTAATGATGAGGTTCGCGGTACATTTGAGTCAGCTTGGGGCGTTACACTCGATCCAGAGCCGGGTCATCGCATACCAAATATGTTCGAGGAAGCGCTCTCCGGTGGCTTCAAAGGCTTGTACTGCCAAGGTGAGGATATCGCACAGTCGGACCCCAATACTCAGCACGTCGAAGCCGCACTGTCGTCTATGGAGTGTTTGATCGTTCAGGATATTTTCCTGAACGAGACGGCAAAGTTCGCGCACGTATTCCTTCCTGGCTCGTCGTTCCTTGAGAAGGATGGGACGTTCACGAATGCGGAACGGCGGATTTCTCGGGTTCGCAAGGCAATGGAGCCGCTTGGTGGTAAAGCTGACTGGCAGGCGACTCTGGGTCTCGCTCAGGCGCTAGGCTGCGATTGGGACTACGAGAGCCCCGAGCAAATCATGCAGGAAATTGCTGCACTTACGCCGACCTTCAGTGGTGTGACTTACGATAAAATAGAGCGGCTGGGCAGCATTCAGTGGCCTTGTACCGATGAGGACCATTCAGGGACACCGACCATGCACGAGGAGACCTTCACGCGTGGTCTGGGTCAGTTCATCGTGACCGAGTACGTGCCAACGGACGAGCGCTGTACACGACGATTCCCCCTCATTATGACGACTGGCCGTATCTTGAGTCAGTATAACGTAGGCGCACAAACGCGCCGCACGGAGAACTCAGCCTGGCATGACGAGGATGTTTTGGAGATTCATCCAGAGGATGCGCAGGAGCGGGGTATTTCCGAGGGAAACTGGGTAGGAATATCGAGTCGAATCGGCGATACAGTGCTTCGCGCTAAATTGTCGCAGCGTGTACGTCCTGGTGTGGTCTATACGACCTTCCATCACCCGGTTTCAGGTGCCAACGTCATTACAACCGACAACTCTGATTGGGCGACCAATTGTCCAGAATACAAGGTTACGGCCGTACAGGTGACACGCGTATCTCAGCCATCGGAGTGGCAGGAGCGTCAGAAGTCTTTCGACCGCAGACAAAAGCAATTTGTTAAGGAAGCCGTCGTTGGCTGATCATGGCGTTTCGGATTCGGCTGTCTTAGTGACTCGGACGTTATCAAGCGGTACAGGTTCGGTTGAGACAGATGATCTCGTAGTCTGTGAAGTTCCTGTGGCGCTCTCGTTTAACGGCATCTCTTATGCGGTCATGATGGCGACTCCCGCTGACCTAGAGGATTTCATAAGAGGTTTTGCTATTGGCGAGGGTATTGTCAGTACTTCCTCTGCGATCTATGACATCGAGATAACACAAGCCGATAGTGGGGTTGATGTAGACGCCTCGGTATCAAATGAAACTGCGTTTAAATTGAAAGATCGCCGGCGCTCAATGGCAGGTCCAAGTGGTTGTGGACTCTGCGGTATAGAGTCGATTGAACAGGTACGTCGCGACATCAGACCGTTGTCCTCCGACGAGTCTAATCGTCAGCTGCCATCAGAGGTGGCCTTGAACCGGGCGATTGCGGGACTTCGTCCCTTGCAAGATATATCGCGGCAGACAGGCGGTGCGCATGCAGCAGCTTGGTGCTCACCCGATGGCGATATTCTTGCTTTGAGAGAGGACGTTGGGCGCCACAATGCGCTGGATAAGATTCTCGGTTGGCGTGCGTTGAATCCCAGCGAAGGCTTTGTCCTCGTAAGCAGCCGCGCGAGTTTTGAAATGGTGAGCAAGGCAGCTACGGCAGGCGTTTCGGTCTTAGTGGCCGTATCGGCACCGACATCTGCGGCAATCGACATGGCAAAACAAGCTGGACTCTGCCTAATCGCATTCGCAACGGAAGGTCGCTCTGCGCGCTACTCCTGAGTTTCTAATTTTCGACGCGTCATACTTATTGGGGCAGCACTGGGCTGGGTCTTATCGGCGACTAGTAGTCAGTAGCTCGATTCGCTTTTTGCGTTGCCGCATCAAAGCGCTGATTTTTTAAGAACGGCGCGATGAGTTGTCCCATCATGGTCATGGGGTAATCAGGAGACCCACCAATTCCGATGTCGTCGCTGGGCCGCTCATCCTTCACCTTGTGGAAAGTACCAAACAAGATATCCCAGACAATGAATTCACCACCGTAATTGCAGTCGCCAATCGCCTTGTTGGGGTAGTGGTGATAGCGGTGGTTATCGCCGATGGAAAATATGTACTCCCAAAAGCCCAGTTTCAGGTCGATATTTGAGTGCTGGAAAATACCGATACTGAGTTGCATGAACACGGCCACCATGATGATCTCAGCGGAGGGCTGGAGTAGTGCGAAGGGCGCGGCGAACAAAATAGCTTGAATTATGACCTCTACAGGATGACTGCGGATCCCGTTCAGCCAATAAAGTCGTTTCACCGAGTGGTGTGTTGCGTGAAAGCGCCAGAGAAACGCGTTCTCGTGGAGGGCGCGGTGCAACCAGTATCTGAAAAAGTCCTTAATCAAAATAAACAACATGACTTGAACCGCGCTGGGGAGTTCGTCGGGCCACAGCGAATGTCCATAGGGCTCAAGCATCTCAACAAGCGAAACCAGAAATAGCACCTGAATTAGGTATTTCGCGAAGCCATTCCAGAACGCATTCGATATGAACATCATCACGTCTACCGTCATGTCGTTTCCGCCCTCGAGCCAGTTTCGGCTAAACGGCATAAGTCGTTCGAGTGGAGCTGCAAAGATGCCGTAGACAACCGGTATCAGTGCGAGCGTGCCGATAGAGGTCATAGAAGCGCCTTGTTCAGTGGCTTTGAAACCCAACCACATAGAAACAATGAGTGTCACTGGAAAGAGGGTGTGTGAGATGACCTCTCTCAGGAGCGTGCCCTCGAGTTTGTATGACAGGCGGTCCAACTGCCGCAGCGCTGCGTTTAGCGGCATGACCAATAAATAGTGGCCAAGTTCCTCAATGAGGTTTAACGGCGCACCCATCCATCGCTCGATGAAAGAGGCTGATGTTTCTTCATGGGGTAAAGTTTGATTTCGCATTACATAGCTCTGACCTAATTATTGTTTTGTCTGCAGGGCGTTGCTTGCGTGCGTTACGCGTTACGTGTCCAGATGATTCATGGTGCGCTCTGTTTGCAAGGATTGTAGCGGGTTTTGTGATGCGGCGTGTATCGCCTGAGTATCGCGGTTTTCCCGATATGAGGTATTTGGTTTTGAAGGGATATAGCCAGCCTCACCCCAAGCAAGAGTTTGTGGTAAAACGCTGTTTAACATTGGCGCGTTTGCTTCTTTAATCGTTATGACAGCAGTAACCCAAATATCCGATGGTCGGCGCCAGCGCACTGAGCGCAGTCGCAAAGCGATGATCGACGCTGCTTTGGCATTGATCCAAGAGGGTAATCTCGCGCCTACAGCGCGTGAAATTGCGGAGCGAGCAGGTGTGGGAATTCGCTCGTTCTTCCGACAATTTGAGGATATGGACAGTTTGTTCTTGGCAGTCGATGCACAGATTTCAGCGTCGGTCGTTGATAGTTTCCTCAACCGTGGTGAGCGAATCGGGACGCTTGAAGAGCGGCTCGCGTCATTGGTTACAACTTACACGGAGGCTTTTGAGACACACAGAAATCTCCTGATCGCGACGAAGTCACTCAGATGGAGCTCACAAGTACTCAAGGACAATTACGCACGCTATCAAAAACAGTCCGTCAACAACAAAGAGACGTGGATTCCTGAGTTTAAGTCGCTTTCAGATGAGGAGCGGCAGTTAGCCGATGCCTACTTGTCGTTTGAAATGTGGCATCGCATTCGTGAGATTCAAGGAATGTCAGTGCCAGACGCACGCACGGCCATCCTGACCGCAATTCGGAAATTGATCTAACGCTGTTGTTTTGGCATCTCGCAGTCTCATAACAACCACAGCTTGTTATTGATATGGCAGTCCATGTGCCATATGTTTATCCGCAATTGCGGGGATATCTATTTATGCGCGGGTAAATAGCAAAAGAAGCATTCACACATAGCCATTGGCTCATTTTTTACGGGGGATTTATGTCGCAACAATTCAAAGAGCAGGGTGGTGCAGCCACCATGGACCCAACGCCCTTACAACGGTGGCTAACCTCTCGAGTTGCAGTGCTCATGAACAGCGAAGGGCGATTTGAGAAGCGCCGAAAGAAGGCCGAGCGTGTTCGGAAAAAAGAGGGCCGCCGCCATGTCGTTGATTACTTCCATCAAACTGAGGACGGCTACAGCTATCTTGCCGCCCAGGCGTTATCGCAATTTGCTGAACGCTACGATGTCGAGCTTAGGTGCCATCTCGTTCGAGGTCCTGAAGGCAAAAACGCGCCTGATGCCGCGCTACTTTTGAAATTGTCTCGGTATGACGCATCCCTGATTGCGTCAGAATATGGGTTAGATTTTCCTGTGAACGCCGAAGACCCGAAGAGTGAAAATATTCATTTGGCGCGTTCCATTTCAGCCTCCGTCAAACCTGAAGAAATGGCTGAGGCGTTGCCGAGAATAGGGGAAGCGCTTTGGCGCAATGACTCCAAGGCGCTTGAGTCGTTAGCTGAGTCGTATGGTCATGCGACTGACTCCGATGTTGAGGCGCTACTTGATGCGGGTACCGAATTACGTGCACAACACAAGCACTATTCGGGCGCCATGTTCTATTACGAGGGTGAGTGGTACTGGGGTATCGATCGACTCCATTACCTCGAGGAGCGCCTGGTGAGTCTTGGCGCTTCCAGAGCGCCCAATGAGCCTTTCGTTGCGCCTTGCCCAGCGGTCTCCGTCGAGGGTGTATCGGATGCTTCAGAGCTGACACTCGAGTTTTTCCCGTCTCTGCGAAGCCCCTACACATCGATTGTGTTTGACGAGACCGTGGCGCTAGCAGAGCAGATTGGTATCAACTTTGTAATGCGTCCAGTGCTCCCCATGGTGATGCGCGGTGTCCCGGCGACCCGTGAAAAGGGTATGTATATTTTTTCGGATACCGCCCGTGAAGCCCGACGGCGTGGTGTGCCGTACGGAAATTTTCATGACCCGATCGGTAACCCAGTTCGGAGGTGTTACTCGATTTACCCTTGGGCTGTTTCGCAGGGGCGCGGCACTGAATTGCTCTCAAGTTTCCTCAAGCATGCGTTTTCAATGGGTGTGAACACCAATAACAATCGCGGGCTCAGGCGAGTGATCGAAGCTGCGGGGCTTGATTGGCGCGAGGCTCAAACTCGCCTCGGTGAGAGCGAGTGGGAGACGATGCTCGAGGATAATCGCCTGTCTATGTACGAGGGCGGACTCTGGGGTGTCCCCAGCTATCGCTTGATGGACGCGCAGGGGAACGTCCAGCTGGAAATATGGGGGCAAGATCGCTTGTGGCTTGTAGCCAAGGAGATTCGGCGCTTAAGCACGCAGAACTGACCTCTGATGGCCCGCGCCATTCAGCAGTAACGAGTCGGAACGAGAAAAAAGGACGGGCGCCAAACGTTGTAGACGTTGCCCGCCCTCTAGCTGTTGGATGGATTTAATTAGCCGAACCCCAAGGCCTTGGCTTCTTGGCTCAGAATTTTAGCAACCGCCAGTTCGGCCTTCACAGCTTTGAAGAGCGCTGAGAATCTCGGATAAGTCTCGGAAGGGACGTCATACCCCGCATAGCTTGCGTTAATAAACGGTGTGACCAGCGTCAGATCAGCGAGGGTAAAGGCGCCGAAGATGAAACCTTGCTCTGGCAACTGTCCTTCAATATAGCTGAGCAGCGGCGGCAGCTTTTTCTCGATGATATTGCTAATGAGTGCTTCGTCAGGCTCCTGTTTGAAGGCCCTTGGACGCATAAAGCGCTGAAAGAAAATCCCGGCAGCGAGTTCTGCAACAGGCCCAGACGCGAAGTCGTCATA
The DNA here is from genome assembly GCA_965657765.1 of Luminiphilus sp. Lineage (GTDB taxonomy): Bacteria > Pseudomonadota > Gammaproteobacteria > Pseudomonadales > Halieaceae > Luminiphilus. The sequence goes on from CBFHQN010000026.1 coordinate 5,959, forward strand.
CCAATCCGCCATGGCTTTGTCTTCAAGCGATGTGGGGTAGACCGGCACCTCTGGATACGCGGCCTCGAGATAGCGGCAGATAACTTTTGAGTCACCCAGTGTGAGATCGCCATCCACCAAGGTAGGAATCTTTCCGAGAGGATTTAGCTTTTTGTACTCCTCGTCCCCCGTGAAGGGCATTTGAGCCACCATCTCGTAATCGAGACCCTTTAGTTCAAGTGCGATAAGTACTTTTCTGACGAATGGCGAGCCATGAACACCGTGGACTTTAAGCATAGGTACCTCTAAACCTTGGTTACAAGATTTCTAGTTTTTTTGTAACTCTTGTGATGGTCACTAATGGTCAGGACTTTTCTACCGACTTGCAGAATAGGCCTTAGACCTTAATGTTGTGCCTACTGTAGCACCGCCTGAGGTTTACGGGGAGTTGGCTTGCAACCAAAAGCCTCAGAGTCGACTATGGCGCCTCTAATTTTTCTTCGTCTTTTCAGTTGTCACTTTCATTGGGAGTAGCCTGTGGCCAAGCTAACTTTTTTCTATGACCTTTCATCTCCGTGGACATATCTCGCATTCAATAATGTGCAGGAAGTGCTGGCGGATACCAAAGCAGATATTAGCTGGCGTCCCTTTCTTGTCGGTGGCGTCTTTAATGCGGTGAATCAAAGCGTCTATGCAGCTCGGTCCAACCCCAACGACCCAAAGGTCATTCACAATTTCACGTGGCTACATGAGTGGGCGCGTCTGGCAGGCGTCCCGTTGGACTTCCCCACGTTGCACCATCCCGTTAAGTCAGTGCTACCCATGCGTGCATGCTGCGTGTTGGAGGACGATCAAACACTACTTTTCCGTTTCACCAGAGCGGCCTTTGATGCGTATTTCGCCGACGGAAGAAATATCGATGATCCTGAGGTTGTAGCTGATATTGCAAACAGCTTGGGCATTGATGGTGACGCGCTAGTCCAACAAACCACCACGCAAGACGTCAAAGACCGATTGCGAGCGAATACGGAAGAGGCGATTGCCAAGGGTGCGTACGGATCACCGACAATGATAGTGAATGAGGGTCAGCTCTATTTCGGGAACGACCAGCTTCCTCTTGTGCGTCAGGCGTTACTGGTTGATTGAGAGAAGACGACGAAAGGAGCATGGGTTGGGTCAGTCTGGCGCTAACGATGCGCTACCAATCAAACGGGATCAAAATAGTTTGAAGCGCGGACCACGCGGTGTGGGCTTCTTGTGCGAATCCGGAAGCTGGCACAGCCGCTCCATCTTGTTAACACTCCCGTCCGCATACTCCCACACGAGCAGATCGCCTTCACGATAGCGTTCAACAACCAAAGGGCCTCGCCCGAACGCATAAAAATTTAGTACACCATCTTCCCAGATCATAGAGGCGGAAGAGCGTGCGCAAAACGCCCTGCTGCCTGCGGTAAACAGCACGCTGCCTTCTGTGTCATTTGTATTTAGACCTGCAGAGCTGTTGGGGCCGTAGTCGTGAATGACACCCGCTGTGGTAATTACCACTCGTTTTCCACACTGTTCGACGCGCTCAATGTGCCCAATGTGCTGCCCACTGATTGCGCGCCAGAGCCCTCGGATGTCGTTTGCACCCTCCGGTAGTGGCTCCGAGCAGTCTCGCAATATGGGCAGTGGGAAATGATCGTAGGCACAGCCCGGTGTGTTCCCTTTGGGGATATCCTTAGCCATTAGGCCTGCGCCATCGAGTGTGGGTAGCTCGCAGTAGTTCAAAACTGAGCCATCACCAGCCAGTGTTTCAGGGTCGATGGTCAACGGCGGTCGAGGTGATAAATAGGCCAACCAAAATAGCCCCAAAATGAGGATCAGTCCGACAGAAAAGAGGTATTTGAGCAGCTTCAACATAGACGTCTGTACGTAGGTTCAGCGAATGGGTAAGTATTTAAAAATGTTCAAGGTCGCAAAATGATTCCGTCTTGGGCGCTGACCTCACCGTCCAGCATGGCGACAATCTTATCGGCGATTTCCTCAGGGCCCTTAGATTCGGATATTTGAATCCAGCTGTGTGCCGCCATGATGAAATCAAACATGGCACCGCCGATTTGCCGCATCATTTCTCCAGACCCAATGCGCTCGCGTAAGACGGCGATTTGGTCAGGCGCGGACCAGAAGATGGGCTTAGCGCCAGGCAGGGGTGTTGATGCACCGAACGCGCCTGCATCCCAGTGCGTTTTCCCGACAGAACCAGAGTAGGGGATGGTTTCTCCAAGAAGATGATGAAGCGCGGCCACCACATCGCTGTTGCCGGCGACATCGAAGATAATTGTTTGTTCACCCACATCGAGTTGATCGATTTCGTCATAGGTGAGCACTTGGTCATAGCAATCAAGGCGCTCGACAAAGGCGCGGTTTTTGGCTGACGTTAATCCAATACACTCGATGACGCCGTTGAAGTTCTTGTTCATCAAGTAGCCAAAACCCATGGCGGTTTTGGCGGATGCTGATGTGACGATAACGCGTTTTGCGCCATGAAACGCGTGATCTTCGCAGTAACTCTGCATGAGAAACGACGTCCCAAAGAGGGGTCTGAAGAGCATAATTGACTCCTCAAACTCTGGCGCATAACCGGGTTCACTGTGTGTCAGTGCGTACTCGTTGTAGAAGGGCGGCACAACTTCACGACATGGGCGTATGTCAGTGAACCCGTTGGGGCTTGTTTTGCCCGGCTGCATAACAACGTGGGAGGCAATCGGAAGGAATCCGTAGACCCGATCGCCGACTTGGAGCGACGAGTGCTTGGATTCTAGAACCTCAGCATAGCCCCAGCAGGGAAGGTTAGCGGCGCCATCTTCCGCTGGGTAGATGTCGAGGTATCGAATCAAGCCGGATTTGCCTGCGAAACCGTAGCTGATCGAGTTTGCTGTCAGTGCGAGTTTGTCGACGCGAAACAAGACCTCCCCCTCGTTGAGTTCGTTGGTCGCATTGTTAAGCGGCCCCGCAACTTCATGCTGGCGAAAATCGTCGATGTTTAAGGACAGCGTGTAGGGATTATCAGGCATAGCGATCACATATTGTTGAGGCACCTGACGACGGTATGTTGTGGCATAAATACTGTCAATATGGTTGCGGACGAGTTGGTGTCAGCGCGCGACGCCGTTTGGTTTTTGAGGATCGCGGCTAGCGAAGGCAAACTGCTTTAAATCCGTTCGCACATAACGTAGGCTGATTTTGAGTTGGCTAGATGTGCTTGGTAATGTGGTTCCTGCGATGGGCTAGCGACGAGGTAAAGCCCTGCAGTTTTGTGTCGATTAAGACGGAGTCGAAGAACTTACACTGCTCACTAAGTGGTGTAGGTGAATCAATAATGAAGGGTTATGGCAGTCTTTAATACGATATTTGAGCCGTTGGGCCCTGTGCATGGGTTCGCGAAAGGGGCGATTTCTCAAACAAAGAGCGTGTTACTGACAATGCTCGGCTGCTTACTCATTACAGCGTGCACTGGTGTGCCGATCGTCTCTGCGCCCTCTGAAAATTTCAACTCACGCGTAAATCACTTAGTCATCCATTTTACCTCGGAGGACTTTGAGCGATCTTTGGCGATATTAACGGGGGAGGCGGAGCGGCGGGTGAGCGCGCATTACCTCATCCCAGAGCCTGGTGACGTAACTTATTCTGATGACACCCTTCGTGTTTACGAGTTGGTATCAACTTCAGACAGGGCCTGGCACGCAGGAAGATCCTATTGGGAGGGTAAAACAGGTCTCAACGATCAGTCGATTGGTATTGAGATCGTCAACCAATCCGGTTGTGAGAAGGACATTGCAACTCTGGGAAACAGCGCCGAGTTTGCAACTGCCTGCGCGTTTCAGCCGTTTGGAAGCGAGCAGATTGATCTGCTGGTTCGATTGCTCAAACAAACACTCGAGCAGAATCCAGACATACGCCCGGAAGCGATTGTGGGTCATGCTGATATTGCACCCACCCGTAAGGTCGACCCGGGACCATTATTCCCTTGGAAACAACTCTTCGATGCAGGGATTGGAGCGTGGTTTGATGAGAGTCGTGTAACCGAGATTGTTGGCTTAATGAGTCAGCACCCCCTAACCATCGAGCAACGACAAGCCTTACTCTTGGCATACGGCTACAAAGTTACCGTTACGGGTATTGAGGATGAGCAATCTCAGCTAGCAGTCCGCGCCTTCCAAATGCACTTTCGTCCTGCCAACTACTCCGGTTTTTTCGATGACGAATCGGCAGCGATACTCATATCGCTTTTGGAGCGCTATCGCCCGAACTCGTTAAAGAAACTGGTTGGCTCCCCTTTCGATCTACGACCTTCGAGCAAGGGCTGGAACTAGGAAGCGGAGAGTGAGCTGGGTCGAGGTGCTACACCTTGGCCAAGTGCGTTTGCTGATTGAACACGCTGGGGTTTTAGAGTGCTGCCCTTGAGCGCTTCTAGGCAAGGCGAAAACCCCAGCATCATGCTCCCTTCGCAACAGTAGCAAGCGCGTACTCTGGCTACATCACTGCGTGCTTTATGAAAAAGTAAACTCGACAGTCGGTTCAGACCTCTTATACTTGCGCCCCACACACTGACTTAGTAGTAGATACCGCAAGTGCGGTATGGGGCAAAGTATGAATATGATGGATGCGGTGGTCGTTCCGATGCACCCAGAGGGACGAAAGTTCGTCGCTATTTTTGGCGCTATTGCGTTAGTGCTGGGACTAATCTCAGAAGCGCTGTTTTGGATCGGTGTTGGACTGACTGTCTGGTGTTACTATTTCTTCCGCAATCCCGTTCGTGTTGTGCCTCAGGGAGACAATCTTGTTATCTGCCCCGCAGATGGCGTTGTGTCGCTCATTCAGGAGGTGACGCCACCCACTGAGATGGGCTTAGGCGATCAGCCTCTAACACGCGTCTCAGTCTTTATGAACGTCTTCAACTGCCACGTTAATCGTGCCTGCATTGACGGCACAGTGACGAACGTCACTTACCATCACGGCAAGTTCTTGAACGCATCGCTCGACAAAGCATCAGAACACAACGAACGCAATTCGATCACCATCACACGCGATGATGGAAGGGCTATTGGTATCACACAAATCGCAGGTCTCGTTGCGCGTCGTATCGTCTGCTTCGTCGAGGAGGGTGACACCCTCGCAGCGGGTGATCGGTTCGGTCTTATTCGATTTGGAAGCCGACTCGATATCTATCTTCCCGAAAATGTTGCGCCAGCGGTTTGCCTGGGGCAAACCATGGTTGCCGGCGAGACGGTGCTGGCGAACCTAAACGCGTCCTCTGCACAGGTTGGCGTTTCAAAGTGAGCTCTGAGCTCCAGCCGAACGAAAGCCCTGTGCGAGGGCGTGATCGTTTAGCTAACCTCATCCCCAATATGATGACCTTGGGGGCAGTATGTGTAGGGCTTACCGCGGTTCGGTTTGCGCTAGACGCCCGCATCGATCTAGCTGTCATTGCGTTGGTAGTTGCCATGGTTATGGACGGCCTGGACGGCAGACTGGCAAGAGCTCTGAATTCCACCTCGCGTATTGGTAAGGAACTCGATTCGCTCGCTGATTTTTTTAATTTTGGCATTGCGCCCGGATTGATACTCCACCTCGCGCTGTTTAATCAGTCAACGAGAGTGGACTTCACATGGGTAGCGATTATGCTCGTGGCCGCATGCTGCGCCTATCGTTTAGCGCGTTTTAACGCGAGCGAGGAGTCGGAGACGGCGCAAACCTTTGAGGGTGTCCCTGCGCCAGTTTTGGCGTTGCTTACCTTAATGCCCGTCTACCTATATTTGCTCGAGTTTGACTTTGTAAGTCAGTCTCCAGCGCTGATTTCGATGTACCTCATTGGCTGCGGATTTCTCGCTGTCTCTCAGGTGCCGACACTGTCCCTAAAGTCGCTTAAGGTCTCGCAGAGCTACGGTTTCTTGGTGGTTCCGATTTTCACGCTCTTGATTGCTAGTCTTCTCATTTACCCTTGGGAAACGCTTACGATCTTGAGTCTGACCTATCTCGTGGCGCTTCCCCTTTACGCGCGTAAACACCCACGGACCTAGCCTACTTCGCTTGCCGGGTCGGATAGTCTTCTCAGCGGACTAGTCTTTGATCATAAAAAGCAGGTCTACGCAGAGGCGCGACTCGATCTCTGTGGGACTCAATGACTATCAGAATGCCATTCCTCTCAAAACGCGATTAAGTTTTGAGCATATTAGCTAGGGGTATAGTGGTGGACAGTTGCCGATATCGTTAGACTCGTAGCCGCTCGAGTACAGTGCCGTTGGGGGTAGGAAAGAGCGTCAAGCAATTAAAACGATAAGGGTTTAAGGCATGATTCCACGTCATATTTTTGATTCAGAGCACGATGTTTTTCGGGATATGGTTCGCAAGTTCCTCATGGAGGAAGCCTACGAACAGCATGTGCAGTGGGAAAAAGACGGCCAGATAGACCGAAACTTTTGGTATAAGGCTGGAGAGCAAGGAATGCTCTGTCCCGGTGCGTCAGAAGAGTACGGCGGTGTTGGTGCAGATTTCCGCTACAACATGGTGGTGGTTGAAGAACTCTGTCGTTTGGGCCTGACAGGTATTGGTTTCTCGCTGCACAACGATGTAACAACGCCGTACCTCACTAACGTTGCAAACGAGGCGCAGAAACAGAAATATCTTCCCCGATGTATTTCTGGTGACTGCATCGTTGCGATTGCAATGACGGAGCCTGGCACGGGTTCAGATTTGCAGGGCATTAAGACCTCGGCAGTCGATATGGGAGATCACTACCTCGTCAACGGCTCCAAAACCTTCATAACCTGCGGGCAGCAAGCCGATATCGTCTTGGTTGTTTGCAGAACCGATCCCGATCCGAAAGCCGGTGCAAAAGCGTTCAGTATTTTGATTGTCGAGCGCGATATGCCCGGGTTTGAGCGCGGCCGCAATCTCGACAAGTTAGGTCAGAAGGCGCAGGACACGTCAGAGCTTTTCTTCAATGACGTGAAGGTCCCGAAGGAAAATCTGCTGGGTGAGGAGGGCATGGGCTTTATTTATCTTATGCGTGAACTACCACAGGAGCGATTGAGCATTGCTGTGTCTGCAATGGCAGGTTGTGAATCGGTGATGGAGCAGACGGTAAAGTATGTGAAGGAGCGAAAGGCGTTTGGAAAGAGCATTGCTGATTTCCAAAACACGCAATTTGTATTGGCACAGCTCGAGGCGGAAGTCACAGCAATGCGTATCTTCATTGACCGGTGTGCAGAGCTCTTGCTGAAAAAAGAGCTGACAACTGTCGATGCTTCCAAGGCCAAGTTGCTCGCCACTGAGCTTCAGGGCCGCGTCACGGACCAGTGCGTCCAGTTACACGGTGGCTACGGATACATGTGGGAGTACCCAGTGACGCGTGCTTACGCCGATGCGCGCATTCAGCGTATCTACGGTGGTACAAGTGAAGTAATGAAGCTCATTATCGGTCGTGATCTACTCTCTGATTGATTCTTCCTGCGCAAGACTAAAAAAGGCAGCCTAGGCTGCCTTTTTTGGTTGTTGAACGCAGTTACAGATGGCTACCACATAGCAACGGGATTGATGATCATTTGAACCGCGCCCTTGAGACGAGCTTGGCCCAACACAAACATGAATTCGTGAACACTTTCCTCGGATAAGCGCCCTGTGTTCATGGTTTCCAGTATGTAGATACCATTTTGTTTTAGTAGCACTACGTGATCATAGAAAACCTTGTCTCCCGCGCGCGGGGGCACGGCGCCAAGCCCCCATGTGTCTGCACCCACAGCAGTGGGTTTTAATCCAGCAAGGAAGGCGGCCGCTTCATTCGTAATGCCCGGAATACTGCCCGCCCATAGCTGGGGTTCGGACTTCAGTTTCGCGTCGGTATAACCTGTGTGAAGCAAAACAATATCGCCTTCGTTAACCCTTACGTTCTGAGACTTCATCGCCGCTTTTATGTCTTCCGATGTGATGGGCTGGCCTGCACTTAAATGATCAACGCCCATGTGTTTAGCGATGTCGATCATGACGCCGCGGCCAACGATCGGGGGAATACCACTGATATCGAGTTTGGTCAGTCCAGTAATGACCGAGAAATCTTTTCCTTGATTGCAGTTATAAAACTCACCGGCTTCACCCATGTGGCCCAAACCGTCTAGCTGTGGCCCCGTTCCAAGCCACATTTGCAAGACGTCGTCGTTCGAGCTTGCCTCCCAGCCCACACCAAGGTCCGCATTGAACTGCTGGTTGGGCTGTACGACCTGCAGTTGTGTGTAGCGAGGGGGGTATGCTGGCATACCCGGCTCAATAACAATGCCGAGTGGATGACTCTCACCCTTTTTCACGAGCTTGGCTGCTGCGGCAGTCCTTGCGGGATTTACGCGATTTGCCGCGCCGATTTGGTCATCAGCGCCCCACGCGGCATGAGTGCAGCTCTCGGCAGATGCCGTTGTAGCTGATACAAGCGCAGCAGTGCACGCAAGCGTCTTAAGGGAGGTCATCAATGTGCTTCGCATGGTCAGTCCTTCTTTATGGTTGGTTGCGCCCGGGTAAGGTCAGTGGATCTTTACCCTGAACCCTCCCTAACATACCGCGGAATACCGACTTGTCCAGACGAAGTGGATGCTGCAGCAGAAGCGGGTATTAGGTGAGACTTCCAAGACATACTTCAAGCCATCAGGGGGACCACACAGATTGCATCGCAACACCGTTGGTGCGAGCATCTCTGCCTTCGAAATAGGGGGAAGACCATGACAGCAGGTGCACTAAACGGAATCAAAGTGGTAGAAATCGCGGGCATTGGTCCGGGACCCTGTGCGGGAATGATGCTCGCTGATATGGGGGCCGAGGTCACTGTCATTGATCGTCCGGTTCCGGACCCCGAAGCGGCGGCGGCTTTTGCCAAGTACACAATTTTTAATCGAGGTAAGAAGTCGGTAGCACTAAACCTTAAAGATCCTGATGCGGTGAATGCGCTCCTAAAAATTATCGATGACGCAGATGTGCTTATCGAGGGCTTTCGTCCTGGCGTCATGGAGCGATTAGGGCTTGGTCCGCAGGTGTGTTGCCAACGCAATCCCAAACTTGTTTACGGTCGAATGACTGGCTGGGGACAAACAGGTCCGCTTTCCCATGCGGCGGGTCACGACCCTAATTATATCGCCTTAACTGGTGCGCTTTGGGCGGGCGGCAGCCACGAGCATCGCCCCACCGCACCGCTGACACTGATTGGAGATTTGGGCGGCGGCACAATGATGCTGGTCTTCGGTATTCTGAGTGCCATTATCCATGCTAAGAATACGGGCGAGGGGCAGGTTGTCGATGCAGCCATTACTGACGGCGCGGCCTATATCTCGACCCTTCTATGGGGCATGCACAACTCAGGGCAGATGACCGATGAACCTGGTTCTGGCTGGGCAGACTTTGGTTCTCCTTGGCACGACACTTATCAGTGTTCGGACGGCGAATACGTTACAGTGTGCGCGCTCGAGCCCCAGTTTTATGCGTTGTTGATTCAGGGCCTAGAGCTAGCAGATGACCCCATATTTGCAAACCAATGGGATAAGGATCAGTGGCAGGCAGGTAAGGAAAAGTTCCGGGAAATCTTCGCCGCTAAGACCCGTCAGGAATGGTGCGATCAGTTCGAAGGAACTGACGTTTGTTTTGCGCCAGTACTGAACTTCTCAGAAGCACTACAACATCCTCATAACGTGGCGCGCGAAACGTTCTTCACGCGTGACGGTATCGCACAACCTAGCCCAGCACCTAAGTTGAGTGGAACACCGGGCTCTGCGGGTATCGTTTCGGTGCCGGGTGCAAATACCGCTGAAGTGTTGGGGTCCTTGGGGCTCGATGATGCGACACTTGCAAAGCTGACTGGCTAAGAAAAGGCGCTGACCAATAGGTCGCTTTATCCCGGGGGAGGGGTATTCACGTGAAAGAACAGCTTTCAGATCCAAGACTCTTGCAAACGCAGGCGTTTATTAACGGACAGTGGGTTGACGCCAATGATGGAGCAATGCTCGATATCACCAATCCGGCGACGGGTGAGGTGATTGCGAGCGTTGCTAAAGTCGGCGCAACTGAGACAGCGGCAGCTGTTCAAGCTGCGTCGGAGGCGATGAAAAGTTGGCGGGAACTGCCCGCAAAAGCGCGCGCCAATATTTTGCGCGATTGGTTCAATGTCATCATGGCGAACCAGGAAGATCTCGCTCGTATCATGACGCTCGAGCAGGGCAAGGTTATTGCAGAGAGTCGCGGTGAGGTCGCTTACGGAGCCTCTTACATTGAGTGGTTCGCGGAGCAGGCGAAACGCATCGATGGTGATGTGATTCCCGGTCCGTCACCGGACAAGCGCATTGTCTGCATAAAACAGCCTGTGGGTGTCTGTGCTGCAATCACCCCTTGGAATTTCCCCAATGCAATGATCACTCGAAAAGCGGCGCCTGCGCTTGCTGCTGGGTGCTCAATTGTCATTAAGCCGGCGAGTGAAACACCGCTTTCAGCACTGGCGCTTGCAGAGCTCGCGAAGCGCGCTGGTATCCCTGACGGCGTGTTGAATGTCGTCGTCGGCAGCTCGTCCGATATTGGTAATGAGCTGACCAGCAATCCCATTGTGCGCAAGTTGTCCTTCACCGGATCGACCGAAGTAGGGAAGTTACTTGAGGCGCAGTGTGTTCCGACTCTCAAAAAGACGTCGATGGAGCTCGGTGGCAACGCGCCATTCATTGTCTTTAACGATGCAGATCTCGATGCAGCTGTGCGGGGGGCGTTGATTTCGAAGTACCGAAACAGCGGGCAAACCTGCGTGTGTTCCAACCGGATTTTGGTTCAGTCAGGCGTTGCTGAGGCTTTCACACAAAAGTTGGTTACCGCAACAGAGGGCTTAAGCCTGGGTAACGGTATGACGGATGGCATTGATCTCGGCCCTTTGGTGAACGCCCGAGCGGTTCAGGACGTTGACGCACTGGTGCAATCAACGGTGCGGGCTGGAGCCACAGTCGCCTGTGGTGGTGCCCCAAGTGAGCTAGGCGGTAATTTCTATTCGCCAACCGTCCTGACCGGTGTCACGCCTGATATGGCGGTTTTCCGCAACGAGATCTTTGGTCCGGTAGCGCCCGTGACGGTTTTTGAGACTGAGCAAGAGGCCATTCGACTAGCGAACGACACGGAATTCGGGTTGGCAAGCTATTTCTACACCCGAGATATTGGCCGTGTTTGGCGCGTTAGTGAGGCCTTAGATTATGGCATCGTGGGCGTCAACGAAGGCATTATCTCTAACGAGATGGCACCATTTGGAGGGGTCAAAGAGTCTGGTTCAGGCCGCGAGGGCTCGAAGTACGGAATCGAGGATTACCTGGAGATCAAATACGTCCTGATGGGTGGACTGTCCTAGGAATCTAGGATCATCGCGCCAGTCTCTCAGCTATATGGCGTGTAAGCCCACAGCTACATGCCGCAATCCCCCCTGATCTATTCCTAGTTGGCCTCGAATCGTACGTTATCGATTCGGAATCGCGTGCCATTGTGATCTCGGGCCCAGATGACAATGCCCGTATTGACCTTAGTGATATCCAAACCGCTAGCGGTAAAGGCGCTGACAGGGACCTTTACTGTCTGCCAATCATTCCCGGGCTGAGTGTTTAGATCGATGTGCGCAGATTCACAGGGATAGAAGCAATCGAGCTTCATGCGGTAGTCGTTTGGCCCCTCCATGTGTTTGAGGTCTAACACGAAGTTACCCGATTGGTAGTCGCTGAGATCGATCCCTGTGCTTGACTCAGTGAACAGCGCCGCGAAAGGTGCGGCGGGCTCATGAAGAATCTCGAGCACTGTGCCACGCTCCGTATCGCTAAGATAAGACCAGCTGATACCAGGGCAGGCGGCTCCGTTGTCGTCAACGCATAATTCATAGTTAATCGCCGAGTCAAACGCCCGCGTGCCAAGATCAAACGTTGCTGTGAAGTCGCCGTCCTGAAAAACCCAAAATGGATCTGCATCAGGGTTTCCGCTTCCATTGCCACCGCCCGTGTTACCACCGCCGGATCCCGTGTCCTCGACGATACCTGACTGATTGTTTGTCAGTGACTCGGTTAGTTGCGGTAGCTGCGTTGTATCGTCATAACTCAATCCGTAACTGCGCTCGAATAGGGTGGCAGCGACGGGTGAACTCGCATTGCTCGGGTTGATGGCACCGCCCGGCCAACTGAAGCTAAGCTTACCGGTCATATCGAAGGCGACATTACCCTGCGAGTCTGTAAACAACACGTCCGCGATTCCACTTG
>CBFHQN010000027.1:0-2225 GCA_965657765.1 Luminiphilus sp.
CGGTTTGATAGGTCATATTACGGCTCCGAGCTGGCGCCGCTAGTTTATCATGCGACCGACTAGTGGAGGGAGTCATTCCCCTCAATTGGAGACAACTCTTGACTTAAAGACTCCGCAACCGAAACGAGTTGCCGATTGCGCAGAATGAAATGCCGCTGTCGACCACCAAGCTGCTGCCATAAGTGCGCGGACCGTAAGCCGGCTAAAAGCAGTGTTCGGACTAAGTCAGCGTTTTTCGCTTCTTGAAGATGTTGCACGCTGCCTTTTACCTTGATGCGGTAGGGTAGGTTACTGATCGTATCCTGGTAGATCGCGCTAATGCTCGCAGCAAGTTCCACTGCATCGTCACTAAAATGTTGCGCCTTGAAGTTCACATGTCCCAAACGCGTTGCGACGATGTCTTGCAAATCTGAACGTTTACGGAATTGAGATTCAAGCTTGAATAAGCCCCGGATGTACACGCCCATGGCCATATTATCTTCGTTGGACGCATCCGTGAGCATATCCTTTACGCACCGAAGGCCGAGCTTAACGCCCTGAATGTTGCCAAAAACCGCCTCCACAGTGGGCACCTCGAAGGCAAACAAGGACCGTAAGGAAGCTTCGAAAAACGCACTGGGAAAGGTTCCCGTTTTAGCGACCTGATCTACCATCCTTGCCGCTTGGGCGACGCCTGCTAATGCGATGACTTGCTCTTCGAAATTTGATCGTTCGCTCATTGCCAGCCACCGTTTAAGCGGTGTGAGACACGCTCGATAACGCCACCACCCAGACATACGTCGCCTTGATACAGGACTAACGACTGCCCAGGGGTTATGGCACGCTGAGGTGTATCGAAATGAACTTTGTAGCCGTCACATTGTCGTGAAATCTGGCAGGCTTGATCAGCTTGTCGATATCTGACTTTTGCGGTGCACTTAAACGGCGCCTCAGGGGGTGCCCCGCTTATCCAGAAAAGGTCTCCCGTGTGCAGGGTGGACGCGAAAAGCGCAGGGTTATCATTACCTTGGCAGACCCATAGTGTATTGGTTTCCACTTCTTTATCTACGACATACCAAGGGGCTTCCGAGGCATTTTTTAGACCGCCAATACCCAATCCCTGACGCTGACCAATGGTGTGGTACATCAGTCCCTGATGCTCACCTATGACGTTACCGTCTACGCTTTTGATAGGACCGGGATTTTTCTTCAGGTATTGAGCCAGGAAATCAGAGAAGCGCCTTTCTCCTATGAAGCAAATCCCCGTGCTGTCCTTTTTGGTGGCAGTGCCAAATTTATGCTGACTAGCGATGGAGCGAACTTCTGTTTTCTCGAGTTCACCGATCGGGAACAGCGTGTCCTGCAGCGCTGTATGATCTACCTGGTGTAAAAAATAGCTTTGGTCTTTACCCGCATCGCGGCCTTTGATCAGTGTCGCTTTTTCGTCATCGACGCCCGTTTGAACGTAATGACCCGTGGCAATCTTATCTGCGCCCAGTGCCTTGGCGTAGTCGAGGAAGGCGCGAAACTTGATTTCTTTGTTGCAGAGAATGTCGGGGTTGGGGGTTCGCCCCGCACCATACTCCTCAAGGAAATGCTCAAATACATTGTCCCAATATTCAGCCGCGAAGTTGGCGGCATGCAGCTTTATACCCAACGCGTCAGCGACCCCCTGAGCGTCGGCTAGGTCCTCTTTCGCGGTACAGTATTCAGTCCCATCATCCTCGTCCCAGTTCTTCATGAACAGGCCTTCAACGGAGTAGCCTTGCTCCTTCAACAACAGCGCTGATACGGAAGAATCCACACCCCCCGACATGCCGACGATGACTTTTTTAGCGTTGTTATAGCTCATAGATAGCGGACAAGACTTAAGGGCACCGCGCTATTTTCTAAATACTGATCGACGATGTCGAGTACTACGGCATGTCTGAGATCGTTTGATGCTGCTGCAATCTCATCGCGGGTAAGCCAGTGGGTATCCACAATACTGTTGTCGCGCGCCGCAGAATCACAAAACCTGAGAGGCTGTGCCGAGAAGCTGTGACGCAGATAGCAAACCCCATTTGCCGCGTTGACTATTGTGACCCCCAGGTAGCCGGTGAGCGCCACCTCCCAACAGGTTTCCTCTAAGGTCTCGCGCACAGCAGCCTCAATCAGGCCCTCATTGGGCTCTAGGTGACCGGCGGGTTGATTAAGAACGCGTCTGCCTTGACTGTATTCCTCAACAAGCAGAAACTTGCCATCTT
>CBFHQN010000027.1:2235-17579 GCA_965657765.1 Luminiphilus sp.
CATCTTGTTCTGCAACTGTTGCAACCGTCGCGTGGGGAGTAAATCGATCGTCAGTCACTTTCTGTCCTTCGGCTGCGTTGCTTTCGGACATTACCTTCCGAACGTGCCTTTGTCGAAGCAGCCTTATCTCTATCTGTTTTTATAGCAGCAGATCGGGACCGGGACCCGGACACTGTCTGGCGATTCTTAGTGCCCCTGGCGATGTTTTTTCGTCGGCCACTGACCGCCTCTGTGTAAAGGCTTGAATTTTGAACCGGGGCGTCGACGTACATGTGCTCACCCGGCGCGAGACCATCGAGTGAATAGGGGCCAATACTCATTCGGATTAAACGTAAGGTTGGGAATCCGAGTGCTGCTGTCATTCGACGAACCTGACGATTACGTCCTTCGCATATTGACAGTTCGATCCAGCTATCTGAAATCGAGGCGCGATAGCGTATCGGCGGATTTCGCTCCCAAATAGTCGGTATTTGCAAAAGTTTGCAGCGTGCAGGTCGTGTCATCCCTTCCCTTAATTTTACACCTTGCTCGAGCGCAGCGCACATCTCGATCGTTGCCTCCCCTTCAACTTGTACCCAATACGTTTTCCACGCCTTGTGCTTTGGATTTGCGATCTGATCCTGCAAATTCCCGTTGTTAGTAAGGATGAGCAGGCCCTCAGAGTCATAGTCCAATCGACCAGCCGCGCGATAACCCGGGGCACTCAGGTACTGACCAAGGGTATCGCGCGGCGCACTCGGTTGATCACGATCGGTGAACTGCGAAAGTACTTGGAAGGGTTTGTTAAACAATAACAGGCGATTCATCGCGTTAGTCTGCAGCAAAAAGTGGTAACCTTACGACAAAAGAAAGGCGGTGCACCGCTACACAATAAACGAATCACTCTGCGTGATTCAATCGGGGGCGAGCTTTAGCTCAGCCAGCCAGTCAATCAAACGGAAAGGATCTGACTATTATGGCCTATCAGCACATCAAGGTTCCTGCAGAAGGAACACCCATTACTGCAAACGAGGATCACAGCCTCAACGTACCCAACACGCCCATCATCCCTTACATCGAAGGCGACGGCATCGGTATCGATATCAGCCCCGTCATGATTAAGGTTGTCGATGCCGCTGTGGCGAAAGCCTACAGTGGTGAAAAGAAAATCGCGTGGATGGAGATCTACACCGGCGAGAAAGCCGCTGAGCTTTACGAGGGCGACTGGTTCCCTCAGGAAACACTAGACGCTATCAAGTCTTATCTCGTGGCGATCAAGGGCCCTCTGACAACACCTGTAGGCGGTGGTTTTAGATCACTAAACGTAGCTTTGCGTCAGGAGCTTGATCTGTACACCTGTTTGCGGCCCGTGCGCTGGTTTGAGGGTGTTCCTTCTCCAGTTAAAGCGCCTGGCGACACCAATATGGTGATCTTCCGTGAGAACTCAGAAGACATTTACGCCGGTATCGAATACCAAGCGGATTCTGAGGAAGCGAATAAAGTCGTTGATTTCCTGATTAATGAAATGGGCGCAACCAAGATTCGCTTCCCTCAAAACGTAGGCATCGGCATCAAGCCCGTTTCTGTCGAGGGAACAAAGCGTTTGGTACGCAAGTCCATCCAGTACGCCATTGACCAAGATCTGCCCTCAGTAACGCTGGTTCACAAGGGCAACATCATGAAGTTCACCGAGGGTGGGTTCCGTGACTGGGGATATGAGCTTGCGATGGAAGAATTTGGTGGCGAGCTTCTGGACGGTGGTCCATGGGTCAAAATCACCAACCCAAATAATGGTAACGAGATCATTATCAAGGATGTCATTGCCGACGCCATGCTTCAGCAGGTGTTGTTGCGCCCGCGCGAGTACAGTGTGATTGCTACGCTCAATCTGAATGGCGACTACCTATCGGACGCACTCGCGGCACAGGTTGGCGGTATCGGTATTGCACCGGGCGCGAACTTGTCCGACGACATCGCTTTGTTCGAAGCAACGCATGGCACGGCTCCAAAGTACACAGGGCAAGACAAAGTAAACCCCGGCTCTTTAATCTTGTCGGCTGAAATGATGCTACGTCACCTCGGCTGGAACGAAGCTGCAGACTTGGTTATCGATGGGATGAACGGTGCTATTCAGGCGAAGACCGTGACGTATGATTTCGCGCGGTTGACGGATAATGCGACTGAGGTTTCCTGCTCTGCGTTTGGCGACGCCATTATTGAGCACATGAGCTAAGCGAAAGCGCTATATCTCTGCAAAGCCCGCTTACGCGGGCTTTTTTTTGTCTTTTTCATTGGTCCTGTGCGTTCCACCCTTGCAACGTTCTGTTGGGCATTTCATTACATGACATTATTCATCTGAGCGATTTCTATCTGACGCTTCTCTATCTGATACTTTTCTCTCTGACAAAGTGTCGACCAGAACACAGTCCCCTGCGTACTAGACTATACTGTGGCAACGCTGTTACACATACGTACGATGTTTTATCAAATGAACCAACTGTCAGTTAATGCCATGGCGTCGTCTCCAAACCAAGGCGACGAAGAGGGTGATCTCGCTGTTGCTCCAGCAAAGCCCAAAGTTAAGCGGCCACCGCTATATAAAGTAGTTTTGCTCAATGACGACTACACGCCTATGGAGTTTGTCGTCGAGGTGCTTGAGCATTTCTTTTCGATGAATCGCGAAAAGGCGACTCAGGTCATGTTGGCAGTTCATACACAGGGCAAAGGTGTCTGCGGGATTTACACCCGTGACGTGGCGGAAACGAAGGCCGAATTGGTTAATCAGGCGGCAAGAGACAATGGCCATCCGCTCTTATGTGAGGTTGAACCCTCGCAAGACGACGAAGGAGAATAAACGGTGCTAAGCAAAGACCTCGAGCGAGCGTTAAACGAGTCCTTTAAGCAGGCGAGGGCGCAGCGTCATGAATTTATTACTGTGGAGCATCTCCTGCTCGCACTACTCGACGATCCAGCAGCTTTGAAAGTCTTGTCAGCCTGTAGCGCGAACGTCGAAGTATTAAGAGGCGATCTCGCCGAATTTATTGACGCAACGACACCAATGGTGTCGGGTGAAGATGAAGTCGATACACAACCTACGCTGGGTTTCCAAAGGGTTCTTCAGCGCGCTGTTTTCCACGTGCAGAGCTCAGGTAAAGCCGAGGTGACAGGCGCCAATGTGCTAGTTGCGATTTTCTCAGAGCAGGAGAGTCAGGCGGTCTATTTCCTCAAGACGCAGGATATCTCACGACTTGATATCGTTAATTACATTACACACGGCGTCAGCAAGTCAGAGGGCGAGGAAGACGGTTCTGACGATGAATTTACAGCCAGCGGAGATGCCACCGACACTTCAGATGAAGAGGAAAGCCCACTAGCGAAGTATGCAACCAACTTGAACGAAGAGGCGGTAAAGGGACAGATCGATCCCTTGATTGGCCGTTTAGACGAGGTCGAGCGTGTTGCACAGATCCTCGCTCGTCGTCGCAAAAATAATCCTTTGCTCGTTGGCGAGTCAGGGGTAGGTAAGACAGCCATCGCAGAAGGCTTGGCTAAGCTCATCGTGGACGGGCAGGTTCCGGACACGCTTAAGGCAGCAGAGGTGTTTTCTCTGGATCTGGGTGCGCTCTTGGCGGGCACGAAATACCGAGGTGACTTTGAGAAGCGTTTTAAAGGCGTACTTGCAGACCTGAAGCGTCGCGAAGGATCGATCCTGTTCATTGATGAGATTCACACCATCATTGGTGCTGGCGCGGCATCAGGTGGCGTAATGGATGCAAGCAACCTACTTAAACCGCTGCTTAGCTCAGGTAAGCTGCGTTGCATAGGTTCAACCACTTACGCCGAGTACCGCGGCATCTTCGATAAGGATAAGGCGCTCAGTCGGCGTTTCCAGAAGGTCGATGTTCTCGAGCCTTCTGTTGATGATGCTTACAAGATCCTGAAAGGGCTGAAGTCTCGCTTTGAGGAGCATCATGGGCTTCGTTACACCGATAAGGC
This sequence comes from Luminiphilus sp., assembly GCA_965657765.1. Lineage (GTDB taxonomy): Bacteria > Pseudomonadota > Gammaproteobacteria > Pseudomonadales > Halieaceae > Luminiphilus. The sequence goes on from CBFHQN010000027.1 coordinate 6,211, forward strand.
TCTCCGAACTGCGACAGAAATGGCCGCGCGATACATCACAGACCGCTTCTTGCCCGATAAGGCGATCGATGTCATCGACGAGGCAGGCGCGTATCAGCAGCTCCAGCCAGTAAGCAAGCGCAAAAAGGTTGTGGGGCCAGGTGATATTGAGGCCGTAATTGCAAAAATCGCGCGCATTCCGCCCAAAACGGTTAACAGCGATGACAAAGAACTTCTTGAGAAGCTCGAGTCGAATCTTTCACTCGTAGTGTTTGGCCAGAATAAAGCGGTTAATCAGCTGGTAAGCTCGATCAAGCTAGCAAGAGCCGGCCTTCGCTCTGGTGACAAGCCCATCGGTAGTTTCTTACTGGCAGGTCCTACCGGCGTAGGAAAAACAGAGGTTACCAAGCAACTCGCTATGCAGCTTGGTTTAGAGCTGCTTCGCTTCGATATGTCTGAGTACATGGAGCGGCACACCGTATCGCGGCTTATTGGAGCACCGCCCGGATACGTTGGCTATGATCAAGGCGGCTTGCTTACAGATGCAGTGACCAAGCACCCACATTCAGTGGTCTTGCTAGACGAGATTGAAAAGGCCCACCCGGAAGTCTTCAACTTGCTGCTGCAGGTGATGGACCATGGAACCCTGACCGACAACAACGGTCGTAAAGCAGATTTCCGCAATGTCATTTTTGTCATGACGACGAATGCCGGTGCCGAAAGCATTTCCAAGCGCTCTATCGGCTTTTCTGTTCAGGACAACAGCACCGACGCAATGGAAGCGATCAACAAGCTCTTCACGCCTGAGTTTCGAAACCGTTTGGATGCCATTGTTCCCTTCGAGCCGCTCGATCAGGAAGTGATTCTCACTGTGGTAGATAAGTTCCTCACCGCACTGCAAACGCAACTCGATGAGAAGCGTGTTCAACTGCAGGTGGATGACAATGCGCGCGAATGGCTGGTGGAAGAGGGTTATGACCGCAACATGGGCGCGAGACCCATGGAGCGTGTTATCCAAGAACACATTAAAAAGCCGCTTGCTGACATGGTCCTCTTCGGGGATCTTTCAAAGGGTGGTATTGCCCAAGTCAGTGTGAATAACGATGGCGATGGACTAACTGTGTTCGCAGTCGTCGAAGCGACGGAAGAAGCGGTCCCCGCGTAAGAATTTAGCTGCATTGCTTACAACTGATGGTTTTCCCGGCGCGCACTTTGATATAGAGTGCGCGCCATCACATCAATTAGGTAGGTTTAATGGCTAAAGAAGATCAAATCGAAATGGAAGGGGAGATCATTGATACGCTTCCCAACACCACTTTCCGCGTACGCTTAGAAAACGGACACGTAGTAACCGCGCATATCTCTGGAAAAATGCGCAAAAACTACATCCGAATCCTCACAGGCGACAAAGTACGCGTTGAGGTGACGCCATACGATTTGACTAAAGGCCGAATTACCTACCGAGAGCGGTAATCTCAGAGTTCGGGCGGTATGTTCACCACGGGAATAGCAGACAATTCACTCGGCTGAGTATTGGTTTCTCCGTACCATCTGCCGCCAACAAGCATCTCTAGCGGTTTGAAGCGCGTCTTGTAGTTCATCTTTTGGCAATGCTCTATCCAATATCCGAGATAGACATAGGGCAGACCACGCCGTTTAGCCTGTGAAATCTGTAGTAAAACAGCAAAAGTACCCAGGCTACGTTTTTCAAGATCTGGCTCATAAAACGTGTATATCGCCGCCAGGCCGTCGAGCATCTCGTCAGACACAGCGACACACACTAGCTTGTCATCTTCATACAGTCTGAAGTATCGGGTAGCTCCGAGGCTGTTATTTAGAAAAGATTCGTATTGATCCCTGTCCGGTGGGTACATGTCGCCGTCAGCGTGCTTGCCCGAAATGTAGCGTTCGTAGAGCCCATAGGCCTCGTCGTCAACAACCGAGTCGGTGATTTCGAGTCGAAGGTCTTGATTCGCGTTAATCACGCGGCGCTGGCTTTTACTGGGCTTAAACTCCGACGCAACGACACGGGCAGCAACACAGGCATTGCAGTTATTACAGTGTGGACGATAAATATGGTCGCCACTTCGCCGAAACCCCATTAACGATAACTCTGTGTACAACTCAGGGCTTATCGTCTGCCTGGGGTCAACAAAGAGCGTAGTCGCCTCCTTTTCGGGGAGGTAGGAGCACCTGTGTGGAAAAGTGGTGAAAACCTTTATTTCTCGGAGGTTAGCCGTCACTGCATGATCGCTTATTTTGTTTTTGCCTACCGGCTTTTATGACATGTTGGTCAAAGCCCACTGAGTGTCCCAGTTTAGTCAGATCTATCAATTTGGCAAAGCAGATCGTTTTAAAAAGGTACTATCGTTTGGTCTCGTTGGAACCACTTGGAGCTCCGCTTTATTGCTCAAAACCGATTTTTTATCTCGAAAGCATTCGGCTGTTACACTCCCGCTGCACAAGATGGCTTCCATCCGAAAAACAGGCGCTAAGGGAGTGGGGCTTGCCCGATTCCCGAGATCAAAACACATACACGAGGTCAGTAATGAGTGAGCGTGAAACACAATACTTTCGATGCTACAGTTATGTAGCGGTAGGTCTCGCGGTTCTGGCAGGCATCGTTCTGGGCTTTAGAGAGTCTGTCGAAGATATCTTACTGACGGAATCAGGCCTGATTGAAAGAGCCTCTGCACTCGGATACTTCGCATGTGCGTTCTTCATGGTGGCTAAAGGGCGAAGTGAGTTTGTCCGTGCTCGGGGTTATTTCGCAGTATTGGTGACGTTATTTGGTTGTCGCGAGCTTGATTTTGACAAGGCCTTTACGACGATTGGCATCTTGAAATCCCGTTTTTTTGTAAGCCCCGACGTGCCGCTAGGTGAAAAGCTTGCTGGCTTTATCGTCATATCGATTCTGATCTGGTCGGTCTACAAGATCTTGTCTAAGCACTTCGCTCCGTTTTTATCAGACTTGCGAGAGAAAACGCCTGAGGCAATCGGCGTCGCAATCGTCTTCTTCCTTCTTGCCTTCTCGAAATCAATCGACGGGCTGCCCCGTAAATTACAACCCTTGGGTATTGAAGTTAGCGCAGAAGTAAATGCTTTCTTCGGTGCGCTGGAAGAAGTACTTGAACTGGGTATCCCGCTCTACATCGCCTTAGTCACCCATGCATGGTTTAACAGGAAGGCATCGGGGTAGGGCCATTATTTGCTGAGCAAGCGGTCTGCTTTCTTACCGGAAGCCGCCCATGGCGTTAGGAGTGATGGAGCTTTAAGTGCTCCTGCAAGAGACGTTCAAACTCCAGCCTTGGAATGAGTGTCATACCAAGTGACTCCAAATGTGGGTTGGGCATTTGGCAATCGATAAGCGCCAGGCCGGGAAAGGGCGTCTTCGAGCACAAGTAGTGCAGTGCCACCTTAGAGGCGTTTGTTTGTCTCGAGAACATCGATTCACCGAAAAATACTCGTCCGAGTGTGACCCCGTAGAGTCCGCCTACAAGCTCGTCACCGTCGAAGACCTCGATACTTTGTGCGTAGCCCATGCGGTGTAGATTGGAATAGGCCGTTGCGATGTCGCTACTTATCCAGGTCGCTGATCGCTGCTCAGTCAGCTCAGCACAGGCAGCAACAACCTCCTCAAAGCATCGATTGACAGATAATGTCCAAGTGCATTTATGGAGAAATTTTTGTAGTGACCGCGAGATGTGTATCTCATCGGGAAAGAGCACTGCGCGGGGATCGGGTGTCCACCACAGAATAGGCTCTCCCTCCTCATACCAGGGGAATATACCCCGCTGATAGGCGTGCAATAATCGTTCAGCACTCAGATCCCCCCCAACAGCTAACAATCCATTAGGGTCAGATAGCGCGGTCGCGGTCGGAGGGAAGGGCTCGATCATGTCGAGAGGCTGGTCATTGTGCGTCTAGGTATTTCTCGGCATCCAACGCGGCCATACAACCGAAACCGGCAGAGGTAATGGCTTGGCGATAGATATGGTCAGACACGTCGCCCGCTGCAAAGACGCCATCAACCGAAGTGAGCGTTGCATTACCATCGAGTCCTGATGAGGTTTTGATGTAGCCGTCGTTCATGTCGAGCTGACCGACGAACATATCGGTATTGGGTTTATGGCCGATTGCGATAAAAACACCGTCTACCGCTATCTCAACGGAGTCTTCACCTTTGGCAGACGCCAGACGAACACCCGTAACACCGGTCTCATCCCCTAGGACCTCATCGAGCTGTCGATGCCAGTTGAGAGTGATCCGCCCCTCCTCAGCACGAGAAAACAAACGGTCTTGAAGTACTTTTTCGGCCCTTAGTGCGTCACGGCGATGAACCAGATGAACCTTGCTACAAAGGTTTGATAGATAAAGCGCTTCCTCAACGGCCGTGTTACCACCGCCTACGACGACAACTTCTTTATTTCGGTAGAAGAATCCGTCGCAGGTAGCACAGGCGCTAACACCCTTGCCCATAAAGGCACGCTCGCTCTCGAGACCGAGATACTGTGCCGATGCGCCTGTAGCGATAATGAGTGAATCACAAGTGTACGAATTGCTCCCTGTAAGGGTGAACGGCTTTTGATTTAGGTCAACGCTATCAATATGGTCAAAAACAATTGCCGCCTCATAACGCTCCACGTGCTCCTGCATTTGCTGCATAAGCGCAGGTCCCTGTAGCCCTTCAGGGCCGCCGGGCCAATTCTCGACCTCTGTTGTTGTGGTGAGCTGACCACCTTGCTGCATGCCGGTGATAACAACGGGGTTTAGGTTGGCTCTCGCTGCATAGACAGCGGCGGTGTAGCCAGCAGGGCCAGAGCCCAAAATAATCAGACGGTGATGATTCGATGTACTCATTCTCGAGGATTTTCCATGGTCAAAAAAACGTTGGGGGAGGGTACAGCATTACAGACGCTAACGAAATATTATTAGACTGCCGCAGTCTTGAGATATCACTTTAAGTTGTTGATAAATAATATTAATTTTTTAAAATTTGAGAAAAATCTTTGTGGTATGATGCTGCAAACCACTGGGGGATTAACAATTGCCGACTAAGTCCACTCCGTCAAAGGCATCGCAAACTGACACACAAGCGAGCGTGCCAGGAGCGATGGCCAGTGTAGGCTTCATCGCTGGCCTCGCGGCTGCCTCATTTGTCCTTGTAAGTTTGCTGACATTTAGCACGTCCGACCCGAGCTGGAGCTCGAGTGGCGGGGGCGACGCCCTCAGCAATCAGGGCGGCGTCGTCGGTGCCTATTTATCTGATTTTACATACTCGCTGGTTGGCTTTTTGGCGCTGGGCGTCCCAGTGTTACTGCTTTGGTTGGCGTACCGATCGATTCGTCCACTCACGCGGACCCTAACGAGTTCCACTGACCGCTTTATTACCTCATTAGGCTGGGTAACCTTTCTCGCTGCGAGTGCTGGGCTCGTGCAGTTAGCCCTTCCACAGAGTGCATTTCTACCGCAAGGCACCGGAGGTATTGTCGGGTACGGTGTTGCGTCTTGGTTCACAGCGGCATTCTCGGACTTTGGTGCGAGGTTACTGCTAAGTTTTTGCGCGCTCCTTGGTGGCACACTGGCGTTTGATATTGACTGGATGCAAGTTGCTGAACGCGTTGGCAGTCTGACACTCAACGCGATTAATGTAGTGCGGACGGGCATCGACGACTTCAATGACCGGAGGAAATTGCGCCAAGAAAAAGCCAAGCGCGGTATTCAAATCGCCGCTCATATAGAGAAAGAGAAGCGTCGAGCACCGCCGAAAATTAAGGCACCAAAGCTCCTTGAAAATGTCGGCAAAAAGGCTGAGCGTGAGAAACAGCAGCATTTGTTTGAATCGGCTGAGCTCATGCCCATGCCGCCATTGGAATTACTCGATGCACCACAGCAATCGGGCCCACGGGGTTACTCAGCGTCGGAGCTTGAGTCGCTGTCTCGGCTATTAGAGATCAAGTTGGCGGATTTTGGCATCACCGCAGAGGTTGTGTCGGTATACCCAGGTCCCGTTGTTACACGCTTTGAAATTCAGCCTGCAGCGGGTGTTAAGGTCAGCCGAATCTCCAACTTGGCAAAGGATTTGGCGAGATCCTTAGCTGTTATCTCGGTTCGAGTTGTAGAGGTGATACAGGGCAAGAGCGTTGTTGGTATTGAGATTCCAAATGCCGACAGGCAGACCGTTAACTTTCGAGATGTCCTCAGCTCTGCGGAATTTGATGATGCAAAGTCGCCTCTGACTATTGCCTTAGGGCACGATATTGCCGGCACTCCAGTGGTCGCAGATCTCGGCAAAATGCCCCACGTTTTGGTGGCGGGAACTACCGGCTCAGGTAAGTCGGTAGGCGTCAACTGCATGCTGGTAAGCCTTCTTTATAAGGCGACTCCCGAAGATCTGAGGTTGATTCTGGTAGACCCCAAGATGCTTGAACTCTCGGTCTACGACGGGATTCCACACCTGCTCACCCCGGTCATTACGGATATGAAGGATGCGGCCAACGGTTTGCGCTGGTGTGTGGCGGAGATGGAGCGTCGCTACAAGCTTATGTCCTTGCTCGGAGTGCGCAACCTCGCAGGTTATAACCGTAAGGTGAAAGACGCTGAGAAAGCGGGCACACCGATCGATGACCCACTCTGGATACCTGATCCGGTACTGGAATTAACGGGCGAAGAGCAGTCAGCGCCAGCACTGGAGACGCTTCCTAGTATTGTGGTCGTGATCGACGAATTCGCTGACATGATGATGATTGTCGGGAAAAAGGTTGAAGAGCTCATTGCGCGGATTGCGCAGAAGGCGAGGGCAGCTGGAATCCACCTGGTTTTGGCGACCCAGCGTCCATCTGTTGACGTTATTACTGGCCTTATTAAGGCCAACATCCCGTCACGAGTGGCATTCTCTGTGTCGTCAAAAATAGATTCAAGGACAATTCTCGATCAGGGTGGTGCGGACCAATTGTTAGGTTACGGGGACATGCTTTATCTGCCGTCAGGCTCGAGTACGCCCACCCGCGTCCACGGCGCATTTTGCTCTGATGACGAGGTTCACCGTGTGGTTGCCGATTGGCGTAGGCGTGGCACGCCGGATTTCATCGATGGTTTGCTTGATGAGGGAGGGCAGACACCTGTTACCGCACAAGAGTTACAGTCTGCCGCTTCGTCTGACGAAGACCCTGAGAGTGATGCTCTCTACGACGAGGCGGTGCATTACGTCTGCACTAGCCGCCGCGCGTCCATATCGTCAGTTCAACGAAAACTCCGAATTGGCTACAACCGAGCGGCTCGCTTAATCGAAACGATGGAAGCAGCAGGCGTGGTCTCGGGTATGGGGAGTAACGGTCAGCGCGAGGTGCTTGCGCCACCACCGCCAGGAGGCGAGGATTGATTCGCGGCTTTCTGTGTCTTTTATTTCTGGGGTATGGGCTGTCTGGATACGCAGAGCAAGGCGAACCTTGGCCCTTAGAGGGGCTAACTGGGGTAAGCGGTACGTTCTTAAGTGAGACGCAGAGCACCTCCTCTGGCGAGATATTTGCCAGCAGCGGGCGCTTTTCAAGCCTCAAGCCCGATCATTACCTCTGGGAAATACGAGCGCCGGACCGGCAAGTGCTACTGATCAATCCAGATGGATTTTGGCAGATAGATCTAGATCTAGAAGTTGCCATTGTTCGCGACGTGCCTGATGCTAGCGAGTTACCTTTCGCCTACATTTGGCTGGACCAAGCGAAGCTCCAGGTGTTTTCAGACAAGGTGGCCCAGGGACAAATAGAGGCGATCAGCGAGTTTTATCTCTCGATATTGAGTCCCACTTCGTTGGAAATGCGCATTGTGGATCCGCTTGGCCGTGCTACCCAGTTCAAGCTCGATATCGAGTCTACTGACGCACCGGACCCCTCACTATTCCAGCCCAATATTCCCGAAGGTTCAGACTTTTTTGATGAGCGAAGTCGGGGATTACCGATGATTAATGGGAACACGCAATGATTGCGCTTTCGATAGCCCTCGGCGGCGCGTTTGGCGCCTTAGCAAGATTCTGGGTAAATCAGTTCATGGTTGCTAACGGCTTTGGTGCTCTAGGTTTGTCAACTATGACGGTGAACGTGGCGGGATCTTTCGCTATTGGCTGTTGCTTCGTAATTTTTGAGCGCTTCAGTGCTTCTGATGCGCTACGACTCGGGTTGATGGTTGGCTTTCTTGGCGCGTTCACAACGTTCTCCACCTTCTCGCTAGAGCTTGTTAGCGGCTTCCAGGCGGGTAATTTCATGCGGTCTGCCATGTACGCAGCGGCCTCGGTCCTGTTTTGTTTGTTTGCCTGTTATGCGGGCATCACTGTCGCGCGGTCAATCATCGACTAATTCGATTTAGGCGTTAAACTAGCGCCCCTCACGTACTAGGTAATTTCCCATTTTCTTATGCTAGATCTGAAGCTTGTTCGTAAAGACCCGGAAGCCGTCGCCACTCTTTTGCAGAAGAAGAATTATGAGTTTCCAGTCTCGCAATTTGTCGCCCTCGACGCAGAGCGCAAAAAGGCCGATATTCGCTCACAAGAGCTTCTTGCTGAGCGTAAAAAAGCGTCGAAACAGATCGGCGCTCTCATTGCCTCGGGTAAATCGGTCGACGAGGCGAAAGCCGAGGTTGATGAGATCCTCAATCGTATTTCCGCTGAGCTCGATACTGCGGTAGCGCGTGCCAAGGAAATTCAGCAAGCGCTCGATGATCTCATGATGCAAACGCCAAATATTCCTGATGGGGCGGTGCCTGCAGGGCAAGATGAGGATGACAACGAAGAGATACTGAAGTGGGGTACACCTGCCAGTTTAGTCTTCGAACCCAAAGACCACGCTGATCTGGGTGAAGCTTTGGGTCAACTCGACTTCGAGATGGCCGGTAAAATCACGGGCAGCCGTTTTGCTGTTATGCACGGCCCTTTAGCAAGGCTACAGCGCGCATTGACGCAGTTCATGCTGGATATGCACACGCAAAGCCATGGCTACACAGAGGTTTACGTACCGTTCATTGTGAACTCGGATTCATTGTACGGCACCGGACAGTTACCCAAGTTCGCTGAAGACTCATTCAAACTCGAGGGGGATTCTGGGTACTACTTGATCCCCACGGCAGAGGTCCCAGTCACCAATATGCTCAGGGACCGCATTATTGAAGACTCCGAGCTGGGTGAGGGCGGTCTCAAGTACACCGCGCATACACCTTGCTTCCGCAGCGAGGCAGGTAGCTATGGACGAGATACGCGCGGGCTCATTCGTCAGCATCAGTTTGAAAAGGTTGAGTTAGTGCAAGCAGTGCGGCCAGACCAGTCGGATGACGCTTTAGAGGCACTCACCGGGCACGCAGAAGCAATTTTGCAGGCTTTGGAGTTGCCCTACCGCAAGGTGCGTCTGTGCGGCGGAGACTTAGGTTTCTCGGCGGCCCTGACCTACGATTTAGAGGTGTGGTTACCAGGGCAGGGTACTTATAGGGAGATCTCCAGCTGCTCTAACTTCCGCGACTATCAGTCCCGCAGGATGCAGGCGCGTTGGCGCAACCCGGCCACGGGTAAGCCCGAGCTTTTACATACACTAAATGGCTCTGGACTAGCGGTAGGTAGGACGCTGGTGGCCGTTATCGAGAATGGACAGCAAGCCGACGGCTCCATTGCTTTGCCACAGGCAATTACCAGTTACATGGGCACGGACACCATTAGCCTATAGAAGCTCTCCTGTAGAGCGAACTAGGCCCTAGACGCGCATGCATTGAGATCAAGCACGCCGCGGCTCAGGGCGACCCAAAACGTCGATAGGATCCAGAATGTTGCCACAGAGATTCTGGTTGGATAATGTGACTCCTAACCCTATCTAACGTCCGCTCGCGCCATAACCGGCCCCGATAGGTTTATAGCGTCGACAAGAATTCGTGCTGTCTCAGTGATGAGTGCGTCAGCCTCTTCATCGGTGCTGTCATCAGTGCTGTCATCGGCACTCTCGTCACCACCCTTTGCAGATTCCGGGTCAGTATCATCTAAGCTACTCAGGGCCTTTTCGTCGCCCTCGTCAGACCCAAACATATCGTCCAGCGACGCTAATTCTTCAAGGCCTTTGGCTTTTCTACGCGTGTTTTCAATGGCCAGGTACTGAGATTCTTGGGATTCTCGTTGTGCAATTCGAGCGCTCTCGTTTAGTGGCACCTGTTCTGCATTACTAATCGTTTCAGCCAACGCCTTTTGATTCCAAATGTATTGGAAGTCAGCATTGTTATTCGCGCGCTCCGTATGCTTCGCAACGAGTGTAGGCAGAATTGCATCAATCGCCGCATAATTTTTGTGTCTGACGGGCGCTATTCGGTCCCAATCGAGCGCTTTTTCGAGCGAGCTCTCGCCAATTTCATCGTGTTGTAGCAGGGAAGGGTAACTAATATCAGGAATAACGCCCCGGTGTTGGGTGCTGTCGCCTGATATTCGATAGAACTTGCTCTCAGTAATTTTCAGCTGACCTTCGGGAAGATCAAGTAATGTTTGAACCGTCCCCTTACCAAAACTGCGATCCCCGACAATGATGGCGCGTCCGTAGTCTTGTAACGCTCCCGCAAAAATCTCAGAGGCTGATGCGCTTAGTCGATCGATCATAATCGCCAGTGGTCCCTCGTAAAACGGCCCCCTGCGACGCTTACCGTCACGCCAAATACGTGCGCCAGTGCCCTTAATTTGGACGGTTGGCCCGTACTCAATGAAGAGTCCTGTCAGTTCATTGGCCTCTCTGAGTGAGCCTCCACCGTTACCTCTAAGGTCAATCACCAAGCCATCGACTCCGGCCACATCTAACTCCTCAACAAGCTTTGCTACGTCACGAGTTGTAGAGCGGAAATCGGGGTCACCACGCCGGTAGGCGTCAAAATCGAGATAAAAAGCCGGAACGTCAATCACACCAATTTTGCGAGGAGAACCCCCTAAGTCGTTGATTTCAATGATTTCTGACTGTGCTGCCTGCTCTTCTAAGCGGACTTCGTTTCTCGTAATGACTAAACGTCGAACCTCATCTGCTCGTCCAGCCGTAGGTATCACGTCCAAGCGCACCACAGTGCCTTTTTTACCGCGAACCAAGTCGACCACATCGTCGAGTCGCCAGCCTATTACGTCCGTCATTGGCCCTTCATCACCTTGGCCAACACCGACAATCAATTCGGCAGCCTTTAAATCGCTTTGCTGGTCTGCAGGGCCTGCGGGTACAACGCGAACAACTTTGACGTATTCGTCCTCGTTCTGAAGAACCGCACCAATGCCTTCGAGACTGAGCCGCATGTCAATATCAAAGTTTTCAGCGCGTCTCGGTGAAAAATAGCTCGTGTGAGGGTCAAATTGGGAGGTTAGGGCGTTTGCATAGACGGCAAAGACGTCCTGCTCGTTG
>CBFHQN010000028.1:0-17426 GCA_965657765.1 Luminiphilus sp.
GAACCTGAGCCCGAGCCAGAACCTGAGCCCGAGCCAGAACCTGAGCCCGAGCCAGAACCTGAGCCCGAGCCAGAACCTGAGCCCGAGCCAGAACCGGACGGCACGACAACTACGACGACGACAACGACGACAACGTCGACGTCTGGTACAACAACGAGCACGTCGACCACGTCCTCGACCAGTAGTACCGGTACTAACTAGCTCGCGTAGATGCGATGTTAAAGGGGCGGTGATCGCCCCTTTTTCTTTTATGGTTCACTCAGCAATAAAAGTCGCTTTGGAGAGGTTGTCATTCTTCCAGTTGCATAGGCTTGCTCCATTGTTGATGAGCTTTTTTGCGACGCAGGCGTGGAGCTCGGATTACGGTACGACGGGCCTAATTGATATGCCCACTGCGAGAATGGCGAGTGATGGTGTTTTGACGGCGACGGCTGCCTATGATGAGAGACACCGTCAATTCGCTTTGACTTACCAAGCTTTTCCATGGCTGGAAGCTACTTTTCGTTACACGGGATTCGAAGAGTTTTTTCGTTGGGATCGAAACTACGAAGCAAAAGTTAGGCTATTAAAGGAATCTACATACACGCCTCAGCTTGCGGTGGGTATTAGAGATATGGTCGGCACTGGAGTATTCAGTGGAGAGTATGTTGTAGCCAGTAAACGCATGGGACCGTTAGATCTAACCCTAGGCATGGGTTGGGGGCGACTCGCGGCCAATGGAGATCTTAAAAACCCCTTAAGCTCCCTTGCTGATAGATTTTCTCAGCGTACGGCCGACACGGGGCTGGGCGGGGAGTTTTCGTTAGGTGATTTCTTTTCAGGACCTGATGTAGGAATATTTGGAGGTCTAAGTTACGACCTGCCAAATTCAGCTGGCACATTACTCATCGAGCGTAGTTCAGATAATTATCAGTTTAACCTTGATTTTGGCGGACTACCGATTGAAAGCCCTTGGTCCTTCGGGTGGTCTACGGAAATCTCACCTGGCGTTACCCTAACGTTGAGTCAGCAGAATGAAAAACAGCTAGGTATTTCGCTCAGAACTGCATTCAACTCTAAGTCCGAACCCGATAGGGCTGAGCCTAACAATTTTATCTCGAGCTATTATTTGCCTCAGAGGCTTATGCCCCCTCAAATTAATAAGAATCGATGGTATGACCGACTGCTCTACGACGTGGAGCGCTCCGGTTTGTTGCTTGTAGAGGGGACACTATCAGCGGATAAAAGTAACGCCCAATTGGTGGTTGGTAATTTAACTTATCCGATATGGTCTGATGGATTATCAGTGCTTTTGGGGCTAGCGGATCTGCACCTTCCCCTGTCGGTTACCACCATAAATTTTATTGTGGAGGAAAACGGACACAGAGTTACCACCATCGCGATGCCGCGACCATCCTCTTTGGCTAGTCAGGACGAGGACTCAATTACGAGGCGAGTTAGGGTTCTTGATGGTAGAACTTTAAACAATCCGCAGCATCGGACTGGCTTCAGTACGGGCAAGGTAGATTCCGTATTTAACTTGAGGACACGTTTTCAGCTGTTTGATCCAGATGATCCGCTGAGATACCAAACTTATATGCAAGTGGCCTCGCGTTATACCCTGAGTAATCATTGGTCTATTTTCGGATCCTTTAGATTTAACTTAGCAACGAATTTTGATGAGAGCAGACGTCGTGAGTCTAATTCTGTATTACCCAAAGTGAGGACCGACGTGGTGAACTATGCCATCGAGGGCAAAACTGGGGTAGAGTCGTTGCTGCTGGAGGTCAGGGACACATGGGATCGGAATCTCCATTATCGCGGGTATGCCGGCTTACTGGAGGAGATGTACGGAGGTGTGGGTGGTGAGCTCCTATACTGGCCCTCAAAGTCCCGAGTGGCCGTGGGGTTGAGTGTAGCCGCAGTCAAACAAAGAGAGTTTGCGCAAAGGTTTGGCTTTCGTGATTATGAGGTCGTGACAGGGTTTGCATCCGCTTATTGGGCAACGCCCTTTAACAATTATGATATGGCAATTCATGTTGGGCGCTATTTGGCAAAGGACGTGGGCGCCACCTTTGAGTTAAGGCGAACATTTAGATCTGGTTGGCAAGTGGGTGCTTGGGCTACATTGACCGATGTTCCCTTTGAGCAATTTGGGGAGGGATCTTTTGATAAAGGGCTGTTCTTTCAGATTCCATTGGAGGGACTCTTTGACGCTGGACGATCAAATATTGCTACACGGCTAAGGCCGATTCAGCGCGATGGTGGCGCTCGTTTGGAGGATTATGCAGGTAATATATTTTGGTCTTTGCGAGGCGCGCGCTACGATGCCTTCAAATTAGATGAGCGGTTAGTCCCGTGAAACCATTCGATTCACTAGCCCTGTTTTCACTGATAACGTTTATAAGCGGCTGCAGCTTTGCTGCACCGCAGCTCGACTCAATACTCTCAAGAATGGGTAGAGGGATGCCCGTTGGTAAAGGTTTAGATCAAACTTTTCTATGGACTGCAGACTTCAACTCACAGGGCAGATTAGTGAGGTTATACGAAGGGGGCCCCGATGGCTTTGTGTTTGGAAGTGAAGAAGGCGATGTTCTTAGCTTTGATGGCTGGGTTATCAAGTCTGTAATTGGGTTTGGACTGCAAGATGGCATTCGAATTAGCGACAGTGAGAGTATGAGGCGATACAGAACCGGTCCGCGTGCTGAGCGGTCGCAAAAGTGCCTGCCTTGGGTTAAAGCTGATGATATGGAAGAGGGCATTAGGTGGACTCAAAAGTGTGCCGGTGCGGCAAACGACAACGAGATTGTGATCGATGAATCTGGGCGTGTAGTTTTGGTTCGGCAAACTTTGACCTACGATGGTAAGCAAGTACTGCTAAAAAAACTATAAGAGGGATAATTCGTTAACGGGGTAGCCAGCGCGCTTTGCCCTTCACCTAAAGCATTAAGTGAAGTCAAGTTCGCACCGAAGTTATCTGTCAGAAATGAAAGCCTTAATGAAGTGAGCAATATTGATGGAACTACGGAATAAATTCCAAGTGATGTTGCGGGGAATAATCCTCGCAACAACGTTGACGGTTTTTGATGTCAGCGCCCAAAGCACGGATATTAAAAATCGCATAACGCCTGAAACAGCAGAACAGTTTTTAGCACTTCCGGAAAGTTCTCAGGTCGCGCTTGCGCGACAATATGGGTTGGGATTGTCGCAAATTCGAAAGGCGGCAACGACGGTGATTCAGGAAGCTTCTGTCGACGACTCAGCAGAGATGGGGAGCGAGGCGCTTGTTGGGCAGCCCGTAAACGTGCGTGAAGTGATCGGAGGGGGACGCCCTGACTTTACTTCCCAAACGACCTCGGGGGAGGTGACTAACATTCTTGAGAGCGGGGATAATGTTACGTCACCGGAAGAGCTCAATGACCCGTCTGCAGAAGAGACATTGCCAAGATTTGGACTCAGCCTCTTCAACCCAGAGACCTCAGTATATTTACAGCAAGCCGACAATTTTTTTGTTCCTGATGATTATCGCTTGGGAGTAGGGGACGAGATCACAGTAAGATTCATAGGCGGCGGTGAGACACAAGTCACGGGAGAAATCGATCGCGACGGACAATTTTTCTTACCCAATATTGGTCCAATTTCTTTCATTGGTCTGACCCTAGAAGATGCTCGAGCATTGTTAGATCAAAATGTAGCGAAACTTACGATAGGGGATCGGGCGATACTTTCGCTTACCAAGCTTCGTTCCATTAATGTGGTGATCGCAGGGGAGGTCAATCTTCCGGGCGCCTATGTGTTCACTGGCGCAACATCAGTCATGCAGGCGCTGTTCCAGTCTGGCGGGATAACGGATATTGGCTCATTGAGGGGCGTCCGAGTGTCGCGCGGAGGTAAGTTACTAGCAGTTATCGATTTGTATGATTTATTGCTACGCGGAGATAGTTCTGCGGATTTAAGGTTGCGCTCCGGTGACGTTATCTTCATCCCGCCGCTTGAGAATGAGGTGGTGGTTGAGGGAGCGGTTAGAAGAGCTATGCGCTACGAGTTCCGAGAGGGACAGACAATCTCAGACGGTCTCGCTATGGCTGGAGGGCTTGTGGCACAAGCGGACCCGTCGAAAGTGGTTCTTACTAGGTTTGGGGTTGCTGGCGAGGGTGCAAACTCACAGCAGTTAAACTTAAACGATAATGCTCTGTCGGCTTCTCCATTGAGAAATGGTGATAAAATTTTTGTAAGGGAAGTTTCAGACTTTATAAAAAATACAGTCGAGTTAGTAGGTGCTGTTAGACGTCCCGGTGAGTTTGCATTCGCACCTGGTATGCGGGTTACCGATTTACTCAGCGATTTTCAAAGCGATTTTATCGATAATGCAGATGACGCCTATGCACTTATCGTATCTCCCTCAGTGGGTTCATCTAATATCAAGGTAAAGTCTTTTAGTCCGAAAGATGCGATCAATAATGTGGGATCTTCTTACGATCCGCAGTTAGTATCGGGGGATCGTGTTCTTGTTTTCAGTCGACATTTTGGGATCGAAGACACCGCGATGTTGGAGCTTGACCCCAATTCTCGTGCGCTTTTGTTGTCTCCAGTCATTGAGCGTCTGAAGATTCAGCCTTATGAATCAGATGAGGTGCGTATTGTATCCATATCGGGTGACGTCAATGTGCCGGGCGAGTATCCGCTAGAGCCGAATATGACCGTAGATACCTTGTTGAAAGCAGCTAGTGGTGTGCGTCAATCAGCGTTCCTTGATGAGGTAGAGTTGAGATCCACAGATGTGCTAGGAGGCATTCAATCGTATAGGTACAATTCGATCTCGTTGCGTGACGGTGCTTCTATGTCGCGAGTTTTGGTTCCTCGAGATCATCTGACGGTTCGTTCTATTCCTGATTGGAGGCCTGACAATTACGTGACTATTGCGGGAGAGGTGAAATTTCCTGGCAGGTATTTGATTTCTTCTGGAGAGGCATTGAGCGATGTTGTCCGAAGGGCTGGGGGGGTCTTACCGTCTGGCTTCCTAAGAGGCGCTATCCTTAAAAGACAATCGGTGGTTGAAGCTGAGAGCGATCAGATTTCAGATCTCACTCAGACAATCAGGAAAAACTTTGCGTCGTCTTTGCTTACAGAGGAGGAGTCATCCGTAGCATTGTCTGATATAAACGAGCTCGGTGTCCTTTTCGAGTCGTTCGAGCCTTCAGGTCGAATTGTTATTGATTTGGAGGGAGCGCTTTCAGGGGATGCCACTGCTGACTTAACGGTTGAGCCTGATGATCATTTAATTATCCCGCGAACTCCATTTACGGTTACCGTCGTTGGGGAAGTCAGGCGACCCGGAACTCAGACCTTTTCTGAATACTACAGTCTCGAAGATTACTTGGAGCTTAGTGCAGGGTTTACTGCGCGAGCCGACAAGCAGGGGGTGTTTATAGTGCGGGCTGATGGCGCAGTTGATGTGGTTTCAGAGCAAAGCTGGTTTCGATTTGGGCAACCCGTGGGGAAGTTGCTCCCAGGAGATACATTAGTCGTCCCCGTGAATTACGAATTCAAAGAGTCACTAGCGACCTGGAAAGACGTTACTCAAATTCTTTATCAAGGCATGGTCACCTTGGCTACCGTTGCTCGACTCTAGAGGTGAAATTTTGAACGGCACTAGTCAGTTTTTAGATATACGTCGAGCTTTTGGTGAATTGGTGTCCGGGTGGACGACACTACTAATCTCCGGGATCTTATTTGCCGCTATAATGACAGGAGTGTTGGTCAATGAGGAAAGCATATATAGAAGCGAAGCCGTTCTCGCTCCCGCTTCCCGTCCAGCCGGCGGGTCCCAGGGTATATCAGCGCAGCTGGGGAGCGTGGCCGGCTTAGCTGGTTTTTCGCTGCCGGACTCAGACAGAGTCAGCGAGACAGATCTTGGTTTGGCCGTCGTTCAATCAAGGGAGTTCGTTGGACATTTTTTTCGATCTAGACAGCTTGTCCCCGCCTTGCTTGCAGCATCCCATTGGGATGAAACATCAGGTGAACTCACTCTTGACCAGAGTGTTTTTGATGTTTCTCGTTCCGAATGGGTAGGTTTAGATGGAGAAATTCCGTCAATCGATAAAATTCATCGCGCGTTTACAGAGCGGTTTTATTCAAGGAAGGACGCCCGAACTGGACTCATCTTTGTGTCTTTTGATCACCTTTCCCCAGAGATTGCAGCGCAATGGATTTCATGGCTAATCGAAGACGTCAATTTGGAGCTAAGATCCCGTGACGTGGAAGAGGCCGAGAAGTCACTGCAATTTCTGAGCGATCAGGTTGAAAACAGCTCTGTCGTCGCTCTGAAAGACTCGCTTTATGACTTGATACAGGAGCAAACTAAAACGGTAATGCTCGCACAAGTACGTGAGGAATATGTGTTCAGAGTTGTAGACAAACCCTCAATACCGGATGAGCCGCATTATCCGCAAAGACTGTTACTCGTTATAGTGGCGTTTTTGGCTGGATTGCTCTTCGGAGCTGGGGTTCTTTTGTTCAGAAGTGAATTGGTCGTGGGTGAGAGGTCGACTTCATGATGTGGGATTCTAGTGGTGTTGGCAAAGTAAAGCCCAACAAGGGACAAAGCTCAGGATTTACGCTTATTGAGCTTTTAATTGTTATCGTGATTCTAGGGTTGTTGTACTCTTTAGTCGCGCCAGCGATGTTTTCCAAAGTGGATTCAACCAAAGTAAAGAGCGCAGAAATTCAGCTGGAAATGTTTAGAACGGCGCTAGAGGCCTACCGGCTGGATATGGGGACATATCCCCAAGCCTTGGCCGACTTGCGTGACTCCGATTCCGCAGGTTGGGATGGCCCATATCTTCCCAAATCAGTACCTGCGGATCCCTGGGGCAATCAATATGTTTATCGATTTGATGAACGCACGCGCGACTTCCAACTTTTATCGCTAGGACAAGACGGTAAAGAAGGCGGGACCAATGATGGCGCTGACATTGTGTACGAGAATTGAGGAGAGCCAGCGATGCGGAAAATGGTAAACGCCATTTTGGCGCACGGCGTATCTCAAGGCGATCTCGATAAAGCGGTCGAATTCCAAGCCCGTACTGGTGAAAATCTTGAGCAGATCCTTGTAAATATGGGCTCCCTGCCCGAGGAGTCTCTTGCAACTGTTTATGCCAGTATCTTAGATAGTCCGTTACTAACTGATGAGGGTGTTGATGATTGGCGGACGGATGACTCGAGTCACTCTGTGGAGGAGCGGCGATTTTTAGCTACGCGTGGGTGGTTGCCCGGCGCTTTTAAAGAGGGTGTTTTGACATATGCAACGCGCCTACCGTTTGATTTGGAAGCGCTCGATTTTTTGGAGAAACATGATCGGCCATACAGCAGGGTTTTGGCTAGCCGGGAACATTTTGATCGTCTGCTATTAAAAGATGAAGAGCTGAGTGCAACTGCGCAAGCAGATAGCCCAAGCAGATTATCCTCTACAGAAGAGGACAGGCTTCGCGAGCTTGCAAGTGAAGCCCCTATTGTTAATTTACTTAATAGGCTCATTGCCAGAGCACTGAAAATGCGAGCTTCGGACATCCATATTGAACCGTCTGAGGCGGGTGTCAGGATTCGCTACAGAATCGATGGAGTGCTTCAAGAAATTGAAACCTTGTCTTCCGCGGTTCAGGTATCGCTGGTCTCGAGAGTGAAAATTCTCTCGGGGATGGATATTGCAGAGCGCCGGCGACCTCAGGATGGCAAAATAGAGAGTAAAATCTCAAATGTTAGCCTAGATATTCGTGTTTCTGCACTGCCATTGGACGAGGGGGAGTCAGTGGTAATGCGCCTGTTGCGCAAGGATTCAATTACTTATTCGTTTGACTCATTAAAACTACTTCCTGATACCGCTGAGGCGATACGCAGGGATCTTACTGCTACGTCTGGCGTGATTTTACTTACAGGCCCAACGGGATCGGGAAAAACTACGTCGCTCTACACGTTTCTCAACAATTTGAATAAGCCAGGGGTAAAAATAATCACGCTGGAAGACCCGGTTGAATATCAACTCGAAGGAATAAGCCAGGTACAGATTAGGCCAGAGATCCAGTTCGATTTTCAGACTGGGCTGAGGAGTATTGTACGTCAAGACCCTGATATCATCATGGTCGGTGAAATCAGAGATCAGGAAACTTGCCGCATTGCTTTACAAGCGGCACTGACAGGACATTTAGTTTTCAGCACTGTGCATACCAACGATGCTGCAAGTGCGTTTACTCGTCTGCTGGACCTTGGGGTGCCAGAGTATCTTCTGAATGCAGCACTTTTGTCGGTGATGGCACAAAGACTAGTTAGGCAGCTTTGCGATACCTGCGCGGTACCCGACGACAATGCAAGTAATATCCTAGCGCACCCTGACATTGTGTCGGTGCGTGACAGATATAATTTGGCGAATGACGCTGAAGCTTCGATAAGGAAGCCGGTTGGTTGCTCCAGTTGCGACCATACTGGCTATAGAGGGCGTCTAGCCATTTTGGAATACTTCCAAGTCGATACAACAATAAAGAATCTCCCAAAAGATGAACTGTTTTTAGAAGCCGCTCGAGCTGCCAACGTCAAGGCGGGTTTTCGAAGTTTGAAAGAGGACGGTTTAATGCGAGTCTTGCAAGGGGTCACAACGCTCGAAGAAGTCAGGCGAGTAAGTAATTAATGCCTCTGTATCGTTACACGGCGTTAAACAGCGTGGGCGGCAAAGTCCAGGGTAGTGTTGAATCGCCCAGCGCCGAGGGCGCTGTATCCTTGCTGTATACGCAGGGGTTAATGGTATCCCGCGTTGAATTAGATCAACCGACAAAACGATTTTTTTCGACCAAAGGTCAGTTGGATCTTGCCTATTTAGAAGCATTTACCACTGAGGTGGCGCTCCTTCTTCGCAATGGTGTTCGTATTGACGATGGCCTAATTGTATTACGAAAGAACGCTAGCACTTATCAACAGCGCAAGTTTTTGGGCGACCTCCTAAAGTCAGTGCGGGAGGGGAATCCGCTGTCTCATGCGTTACAGAGTTACGAAGATTTAGTGGGTCCAAATTACATCAACCTCATCCGGACGGGTGAACTCAGTGGCCGACTAGATACGGTCTTTCAACAATTGGCTGATGATTTGAAATACCGGCAGGAATTAAAAGCGAAAATCGTTCAGGCGCTGACGTATCCGGCCGTCATTAGTTTGGTGTGTATTATCTGCATTTTATTTGTCTTTAACTATATCGTCCCTCAGCTCGAGCCCTTGTTTTCTAACATGGCATCCTTGCCCAGTTACACACTTACACTGATTGCATTGTCAGAGTTTATGGCAGCCTACCAATGGTATGTATTTGCTAGCCTCGCTGCGATCGGATTAGGTTTGTACCGATGGTTGCGTAAGCGAGAATCTCGCGATCGAGTGTTATCCACTGTAACGTCATGGCCGTTAGTGGGTTCAATGCTGTTGCAGGTTAATAGAGTCCAAGCAAACTCTACGCTGGCTATCACGTTGGCCTCAGGGGTATCTGTGGATACTGCTGTCGGTATGGCGGCTCGCAGTGTGACCAATCGTGACGTGCAGTTAAGTTTATTGTCGGCACAAGAAAAGGTAAGAAGAGGCGAATCTTTTTCAAATTCAGTGCGTGATTGTCAGCTTTACACGGACTTCGCACATTCTTTAATTGAGGTCGGCGAGGAGAGCGGTGATTTAGAGCCTTGCTTCCGCGAATTGACAGTGCGAGCACGCAGTGACTTCGAGCTTAAAATCGCTCAGATGACCTCTTTGTTAGAGCCGGTACTTATTTTGGTGATGGGCGGCATAGTCGGCGGAGTCGTAGTTACCATGCTGCTTAGCGTCGTGGCAGTTAATGATGTTGCGCTGTAAATTGCGGGGTGTCCAAGGCTTTACTTTGACGGAGATGCTCGTGGTTTTAGTTATCGCGGGCGCACTGCTGACCCTAGTTGCGCCCTTGGGTCTCAGTGCAGTTGAGCGTGCTCGCATCCAAACCGAATTGGCATCTGTAGAGAGATGGGTGCGCCATACGGGGCACCGTGCGTTTTTGAGTTCCGCCGTGATTATGGTCAAAGGCGATGACTCTAATATGCTTGTGGCGCAGATGCATGGACAAGCTATAGATAGCTTTGCCCTAGATCTGCTTCAAATGGGAGATGATTTTTTAATTGAGTTTTCAAGGGCTGGGTTGCCGAGTACGGAAACGTTAGCTTTTACAGCTGATGACAAGAATTACGAAATCGATCTCACGATTAGCGCGGCCCCGGCGATGGCATACTGATGAGGCGTAGCAGCCAGGGCTTTTCTCTTTTAGAGACTTTGGTAGCGGCGTTTATATTGTTTGCTTCGCTTACTACAGGGCTTATGGCCTATCAAGGTGCGTTAATCGTAAGCGGGAAGGCGAAAACTACCGTCGAAATATTGAGCGTGGTCCCCTTTGTTCGCAGCCAAATTTCTTCAGCTATTAGATCTTCAGTCTCTGCGCAGCCGATGACGGGCGAGGGAGAGCTTGGAGAAGTCGCTTTTACATGGAGCGCAGTCGTCAACAGGTCAGGGGAAGCAATAGATTTTGAGAACCGACAGGTTGCGGATGGAACCGTTAACGGCATTCAGCAAAAGAGGCAGGTCTATTACCTTTGGAGCGTAAATTTGTCGCTCAAGCAGGGACAGATCTCTAAGGATTTTTTTTTCAAAGAGTTTAGCTGGGTGACTCAGTGAAGTCTGATTCCGGATTTACACTAGTTGAGCTGCTGATTTCGATGACTATTTTGTCGATGACGGTGCTGTTGTCCGGCGTTGCATTTCAACAATTTACTAGCTCCTGGTCCTCTTCATTATCTAAGTTCGACTCGGAATTTGAGGTTTTGAGGCGTCAATGGTTGTTCCGACAAGCAACGGAAAAAATTCATCCGTTTTTAGTGCGCAATAGCAATGGTTCTCCCAGATTTTACTTCGAAGGAAATCGAAACGGCTTTGTTGCAGTGACTGCAGAGTCCTTAAGTAGCAGTTTTCGTGCAGGTGTAATAAGGATGAGTTTAATTCAGAGCGCTTCTGACGAATTCGATCTGGTTATGGAAGAGGCTCCCTTCTTTACGGAAGATTTGATGATCACAACCCAAAACTTCCGGTTCAGTCCTCCCGTTGTGCTTATAAGCGGCCTGCAAAGCCCCGAGTTTGAATACTTTGGCCCACCTGAGCTTCGACTCGATGCTGACACCGATTTAGAGGTCCCCAGGCGCTGGTTTTCCTCATATAACAGTCTGCAGACCATGGTGCATCCGTCAAAAATAAGATTTTCATGGGTGGAAAAGGGCCAGCGAGTTAGCTGGGAGACCGAGCTACTGCAACCAGCGCCGGGAAGAATGGGAGCCTTTCGACGGCCTGAAGAGGAAATCTGAATGGCGGGCCATACGAGACAGCAGGGTGTTGCGCTTCTTCAAGTGCTCCTCTTAGGTGCGATTTTATCTCTGTTAGTTATTCAAATTACTCACACAGCTCGTGCACAAGTTGAATTAGTTAGAAACTTAGAGGCGCGACTGCATATCGATCTTTTTCTCCGTGGTTTGGATGCTGAATTTCTGATAGATCAGCTATCAGATCCGGGTACTCAAATCGGTGAGCCGCTTTCTCACTTGGCGTGGCAAGAACCCAACGGGCGGCGTTCAGAAGGTATTAGTGCGACGACGCAAATTATGGATGTTGGTGGTTTGCTCCCTTTGCAGTTTCCTACCCATCCGCTGTGGCCCCCTGTTCTCCGATCCTTGGGTATGTCAGATAGTGAGATTGGGTACTTCCTCTCTCTATTACGAGATTTGCAGGATTTTGACGAGATAATGCCGTCAGGAGAAAGAGAGGCTCTCCGAGCTGAATCAGGTTATCGATACCCTAACTCGCCGGTTCAGCTACCTACGCATTTGACCACTTGGCTGGGCAATGATCAGACTATTAACGGCTGGCTTTCAGACATCCTTGCTGTATCCCATCCGTATCCTCGATACGAAGTCAGCGTACTGGGGTCGCCAGAGCAGATTAAGAGCCAGGTGATGGGCGAGTACGGTGTGCAGATCTTAGGCTCCGAGTTAACCGCGGGTAATGTGGTTAAGCTGGGCGAGGAGCTTGAATTGCGCTATCAGGGCCTTGTGGTTACCGGTCGGTCACCAATTTGGAGGGTAACTACCGACGTAAGCATGGAAGAGGTGCAAATAAGTCGGTCCGTAGACTATTTACTACAGCCAAACAATGAGCCACCCTTCACTATTCTAGACAGATAATCTATGCGCATGCCGTTGATGGCCAAAAAATTATGGGCTGCGGCAATGAAGACGTTTGAGGTTATCACTGAGCCGAGACAGTGAGATGCTGAAAGATAAGATTCAACACAAGATATTGTCTGCGGTTTGTAGGCGAATCGGCCTTCTTGGTTTTGGTGATCAGATACTCCGGCTGAGATACAACGACGATGGTGCGATTACAACGCAGCCCTGGTGTGAAGGTGATCCCGAGCCTCGAGTTGTCATTGTTAGCCGCGCAGCTTGTATTGAAGTGCGTCGTGATATTCCGGCTGCGACGGCAGGTGAGGCTTATAAGATTGCCAAGCTGATGCCGATAACGGCACCTTATAATGGCGTGCGGAAGGTTTCTATCTCCGGTTCGGCTGAGGATAATTTTTCAGCACTAATTACCATAGTAGACCCGAGCTTGACCGCTCGTATCGACTCACAGCGGCCGGGAGTGGCGCTGATACCAATATCTTGGTTGATGAAGTCATTTGTGAAGGGGCAGTCTGGCGTCTTATCAGTTGCGGGAGACCAGATAGCATTCGCCTCAAGCGCGAATTCGCTCACTACGGTTGCGATCAAGCAGAACCCAGCCGCCGCCGATGCACTATGGATTAGGTATGGCGATGACGAGACCGATAAAGTAACGATTGACCAAGCAGAGTTTTTTGGGGGCCTTCTCACAAGTCTGCGAAACACAAAGTTTGACGACTGGCGTGACGCAGTTTTGGGTAATTCGGAAAGCAGAGATAGCTCGCTTGCCAGTTTGCCATGGGTCGCTATCACTAAGGTAACGACCACTTTTGTCATGGCTTATCTATTAGCTACGAGCGTTTTATTATTTACGGTAGATAGGTTTACGTCCTGGATGGCGTCCAGCGAATCCAGCTCTTTCGAGCAATCACTTTCTCTCAAGGCGAAGCGAAATGCTCTGACACGAGAACAAGAGCTTTGGAGCAGAGTTATTGGTCCCCAGGCCCCCTCATGGGCGGCATGGCCGCCACTCCTTGAAGTGTGGGAAGAAGATGTGATTGTTAGCTCGATTCAATATAGTGACGGCGAAATCGAAGTCTTTTTCATGGCACCTGACGGACCCAAATTACTTACCAACATCATCGAGAATCCTTATGTGAGCAATGCGCGGTTTGGTGTCGCTGTCCGTAAGGATCCCAGATCGAATCTCGACAGATTTTCACTGGTCTGGTCGGTATCCGATACGGCGGACAGTAACACTGAAGGTTAGAATGAATTTTTCAGATAACAGGCTTCTAGTGCTTCTGGCATTGCTGCTTCTAATGAGGTTCGCGGTGGCACCACTGGTGGGATGGCAGAGCGAGCTTGTGGTGAGTACCTCGGCAAATTTGCAGCAGATTTGGGATCGGCGAAGCGTAGCATCGCAATTAAGTCCTCTTCGATCAGACATTGCCGTTCTTGAAGATGAGCTGGTAACCGCCAGGTCGAGAGCATTCCCAAAGGGGGCAACCGCAACTGTCGCCATTCAGGCGGATCTTGCCGATTCACTTCAGAAGCAGGGGATTACCTTAACCTCATTTGAGTGGGGCCCGCTAAGCGAAGCGGATCCCGCAGTTACCCAAGCGACCATAGGAGTCACTGGCGAAATTACCGCACTCGTAAATTGGCACGAGGAATTACTGAGTCGCGCTAAATGGATGACCGTAGAGTCAATGACGATTCGAAGAGCAAGCACCCGAAGAGCTGAGGCTAGGATTTTCGTGGGAACATTCAACCTCAAAGTCGTCTTTAGGGAGTCGGGTGATGTTTAAGACCTGGTGGTCAAGTCAGGATCTAGCCCTGAAAATTACGTTTCGCACTTGCTTGGCTATTGCTTTGTTTGATGTGGCATTCAGGGTATTGCCCAGCTGGCCTGAACAAAGTCCACCCCAATTAAAGCCGGCTGATGCTACTGTATCCCAGCGTGTACCGACGTCTTCATGGCAGAGTTGGTTCTCTGACTTCAGAGTGGCAGCGGCTGCAGAACAGGCGAATCAACAGGAACTGACTCAAGGCACAAAATCTGCGGCTGAGAAGGTCCGCCCGAAACAATCTGGCGTTGTGAAACAGCTGCAGCTGGAGGATTCCAGTTATGTTCTCTGGGGCATCTTTGGACTGGAGAAAAAAGGATCTCTAGGTCGCTTTGCTGTTCTCAAAGGTCAAAATAAAAAAACAATCAGAGTTGACGTTGGCTCGATTCTTGGTGGATATACAGTAACGGAAATATATGCAACGTCGCTTAGGTTGTCTGCCGATGGCGGTGAGCGATTGGTAGAGTTGAAGTTATTTAAGAAGGCTACATGATATGGCAACAAAAGTTGATGTTAGCGGACCTGTGATCAGCGGCGCGCGATTTATTGCGCTCTCTTTTGTGATCGCGGTTATGTCTGGCTGTGCCGTAATGGCAACTCATAATGAGAGGGTCGCTAAAACTGATGCCAAACTTGAACCATCTTACTTAGCGAAGAGTAGTGATTCGCCGAGTAGTAACGCCGGAGATGAAGGCAATGGTATTGATCGGCGAGAGACGAACGAGGTAACGCCGCCAGAGCCTTACACTCAACTTTCAGCGCTGCCATCCTCAGAGGGGTCTACACTCAAGACGACACGCTATGCAAACGAGCTTTCAACGTCGCCGTCAATCTCGTTAAACGTCGAAAAAATGCCCGTGACTGATTTCATCCACTATGTCATGGGCGAGCTCCTCTCGCTGGACTACGTGATTGATGCGAAAGTCCAAAAATCCAAGCAGACTGTGACAGCGTCAAACGCGGGATTGATTTCACCTAGGCAGTTGTACAATCGCGCTGCAAAGCTGATTTATCAAAGAGATCTCTTGATCGAAGTAAACGACGGCGTTCACTATATTTATCAGAATGACCCCAAATCCAAACGTGGCGATCTAGTGGTTGCGGTGGGACGATCTGAAGTTGATGTGCCCAACGTAGCGGGCGATATTTTGCAGGTTGTCTCGTTGCGTTACGGTGCCAACGTCAGTCTAGAGCGAACACTCAGAGAGTTGTTGGATCTGAAAATTTCACTCGACGTCGCTCAAAACGCATTATTTTTGCAGGGTAAACGCGGCGACATTCTTCGAGCCTTGGATTTAATACAGCTATTAGATGCGCCCGCTAATCGCGGTAAGTTTGTGGGAATGGTACAGCTTACCTTTATATCTCCTGATGAGTTTACAGATGAGCTCAGTAAACTTATGAGTGCTGAGGGAATACCGATTGGTGTTGGTGGAAAAACGGGAAACACCGTTGCACTCGTGCCTCTTAAACACATTGGTGGCAGCGCAATCTTCGCGAGCAGTGAAGAGTTGCTAGATCGGGTTAAGTACTGGGCCAATATTCTCGACAGGCCATCACAGGGCGCGACACCACAGTACTTCATGTATTACCCCCGGTATGCCAGGGCGGAAGATATGGGCACCAGTATCGCTATGCTGTTAGGAAGTGGCCGTAATCCTGCGTCAGCAGGCAGCACCGGAGGTGCGGGAGCTGGCCAAAGCCCCGGAGGCGAGAGGACAGGACAGGCGCCCGATAGTCAGCGATCGATCACAGTGACCACCGAAACTTTAAAAATGGTCGTCGATGGGAGGGCTAACTCCCTTATTTTTTATACCAGCGGTAATGAGTACCAAAGGATCTTGCCCTTATTAGACCAGCTAGATGTTTTACCCAAGCAAATATTGCTGGACATCGTCATCGCCGAGGTGACGTTGCAGGACGAATTTAAATTTGGATTTGAGTGGGCACTTCAAAATGGTGAAGGTACCCTATCTACGCTTGGTGCGTTTGGTGCGAGTAATATCGGTGGTACTGCGCTGAGCTTCACCGGTAGTAATGGTCAGCTCATTTCGCAGGCCCTTCAGACATCACAACTGGTAAATGTCATTTCGAACCCCACTATTTTGGTTAGAGATGGTATCCAGGCCAACATAAATGTGGGATCGGATATTTCCGTAGTTGGTGCCACGACATTCGACCCGATTAATGGACAGCGTCAAACAACATCCTCGGTTTACCGTAAAACGGGTGTCGACGTTACGGTGACTCCTTCCGTAAATGCTGAAAACGTTGTTGTAATGGATGTCGCGCAAACGATTTCTAATGCGGTACCTGACTCCACAGGCGCTGCGGGTAACCCCGATATTTTTGAGCGTTCTCTGAATACGGTGGTTGTTGCCGGTAGCGGACAGACTGTCTTGCTAGGCGGATTGATCAGTGAGGATGTCTCTGTCAGCGGTTCGGGTACTCCTGGGATGCAGGGCGTGCCTTTGTTGGGTTGGTTATTCAAGACAGAAGCCGATGCGGGTGTTCGCACTGAATTAGTGATGTTGATTACGCCCAGAATTCTAAATGACCTTGATGCGTGGGATCGTCTCAAGACTGAGTTTTCGCAAGGCTTGAGATTTTTGGAGCTTCCGTAATGGATAGCTTCTGCAAGACTTAGTGCTTGATAATAGTCACAAAAACTTCATCCCAAATGTGACAGAACAATGTGTACACAGTGTTGACACCTATGTGGGGGTTAACTACAGTTACATAGGTATGGCCTTGTAAGTGGGGGCATGCATTTAACGTTAAATGTAAGATGAATCGCTCGGCAAAGGTAATGTGCTTGCGACGGGCAAACTTAAACGAGGAAGTAAAATGTTTAAAAAAACATTACTCATGTCGGCTGTGGGAGCGGCTCTTGGTGTATCTAGCGCCTATGCAGATCTCGCCATAGATTTCGACACTAACGACTGGACACGCGAAGGTGCGGAAGCTGTCGCTACCTTTGATGTGCCAGACTTGACTATAACCCTTGACGCTGAGTACACCGTAGGGGACTTGTTGACTATTTCGTACAGCGAAGAAGTAGATGGTGATTTCGCGAGCACCATCAACGCTAACGAGACGGGCTACACGTTGACACTCGGTAAAATCACCGAAGACGAAACTTCCGTCACGTACCGAGTGACCGAGTTGACTGCTGATGACGAAGACGACTTAAGTACCGTAGGTGCTGACTTCGATCTCGGATCAGACTTGACGGTAAGCGGCGACACAGTTCGTGCAGGCGAGGCGATGACGGCAACGTTCTCTTCTGTAACTGCGCAAACAAGCATTGCACTTGAGTCAATTACGTCTGAAAACCTGT
>CBFHQN010000029.1:0-17075 GCA_965657765.1 Luminiphilus sp.
TCCAACAACAGCGCCGACGAGCGATGACAAAAGCACAATGGTGGGTAGTGCGCTCAAGCCAAACCACGCACCTAGGGCAGCCAGCAGTTTGAAGTCCCCGTAGCCCATGCCTTCCTTGCCTGTGATGATTTTAAAAAGCCAATACACGGACCACAGGCATAGATATCCAAAGACCGCGCCAAGCACGGCGCTTTCAAGGGGTGCAAAGGTCTCGCTGATATTGATCAGCAGACCAATCCATAAAAGGGGTAGTGTGAGGCTGTCCGGTAGCAACTGATGATCGAGGTCGATTGCGGTCAATGAGATCAGCACCGCAGTTAGTAACATCGCGCCCGCAAGTGCATTACTCACGCCAAATGATAGACCGCACAGAATCCATATGGCGCAAGTCAGCAACTCAATAAGCGGATATCGAATTGGTATCGAGACATCGCAGTTTGCACAGCGTCCTCGAAGGAACAGATAGCTGAGAACCGGGATGTTCTGTATAGGCTTAATTTCAGTATTACAGCTTGGGCAGTGTGACCCGGGAAAGGCGAGTGAGTAGGGATCGCTTTCGGGCGTTTCCTTGCCAAGAAATTCTGTGCACTCTCGCTCCCACTGCTGTTCCAACATTTTGGGGATCCGGTGAATGACAACGTTCAGAAAGCTACCAACCACAAGGCCTAAAACACCGAGTGCAATTGAAAGTCCCGGTTGAGCGCGAATGAGTTCCTCGAGTGGGTCCATTATGCGATTACATCACCGAGCCGAGCATAAAGATCGGCAAATACATCGCGATCATCAGCCCGCCAATGATTATTCCCAAAATCGACATAATCATGGGTTCGATAAGCGAACTGATTGAATCAACTGCGTTATCAACCTGCATCTCGTACTGATCGGCCACTTTACCCAGCATCTCGTCGAGCGTGCCCGACTCCTCGCCAATCGAGGTCATTTGCAACAAGAACATGGGGAAGATGCCAGTCGCTCGAGTGGCTTGTAGTAGCGACATACCTGACGTCACGTCGTTCCGAATCTGCTTAATTGCTCGTTCGTAAACAGCATTACCCGACGCGGTCGCGGTTGCGTCTAGGGCCTCGACAAGCGGGACTCCTGCTGCAAACGTGGTTGAAAGGGTGCGCGCGTATCGCGCAATAATTGCGTCGTGCACAATCCCTCCAAAAGCAGGCGCTTTCAGTAGCCACGCATCGACCGTATCGGCGACCTTGCGGTTATTGGCTTGTAGCCTGTTAAACGACATGACAAAGGCCGTTAAGGCCGCAGCAATAATTATCCACCATTCCTGTACGAACTCAGAGAGGCTCACAACTGTTTGCGTAAAGGCAGGTAACTCAGACCCAAAGCTCTCAAAGGTGCTAGCGAATTGCGGGACAACGTTAATTAACAAAACCCCTGTAACCACGATAGCGACGAGGACAGTGGCTATTGGATAGGTCAAAGCTTTTTTGATCGTGGCCTTGAGTGCCTCGGATTTCTCCTTGTAGATAGCAAT
This sequence comes from Luminiphilus sp., assembly GCA_965657765.1. Taxonomy (GTDB): domain Bacteria; phylum Pseudomonadota; class Gammaproteobacteria; order Pseudomonadales; family Halieaceae; genus Luminiphilus. The sequence continues at coordinate 1,499 of CBFHQN010000029.1, forward strand.
GCGGTCTAACATTATCTCGAGAGTTCCCGAGTTTTCCCCTGCTGCTACGAGACTGCAGTAAAGCTCATCAAAATACTTCCGATGCTTCCCCAATGATGTTGCAACCGGCGCTCCTCCGGAAACGTCATTTCGAATCTGACGGATAAGATCTTTCATCGAAGGTTTATCAGTGCCGTCCATAACGATATCGATCGCTTGTACCATTGGAACACCTGCTCGAGTCATGGTGGCAAGTTGTCTCGTAAAGGTAGCTATGTCCTTCGTATCAATACGGTTACCAAAGGTTAATAGTGGAGTGGGCTTTTTCTTTATGCGCTTCGCATTAAATCCTTGTCGCCGTAACTGAGCGCGGGCAATTGCTATGCTGGGCGCATTGATTTCGCCCTGCGTTGAACGGCCAGTCTTATCCGTTCCTGACCAAACAAAGGTGATTTCACTACCCGCCATAACCGGTGTTGAGCCCCTTACAAACCGCGCCTATAACCTCGAGTTTACTGCCAGTAATCGAGTATTTGGAACAAAAAATAAATGTTAATCGACTGTGACGCGATTAACTTCCCCAAGGCTAATAATGCCGCCAGCACATTTTTTAAGCGCTGATTTTCGGAGGTTGTCAAAGCCAGCAGCGTCGGCGGCCGCTTCAAGCTCGTGAACATTGGCACCATTCAAAATAGCACCTGCAAGGGTTTTATTGATTTTTACCACTTCATAAATACCGACGCGTCCGCTGTAACCCTTGCGACACTGTTTGCAGCCAACGGGCTTCATTATGGTAGCGTCTTTGAGGAGTTCGTCAGTGAATCCTAGCTCTTTAAGTGCCGCTTCCGGAACGTTGGTCTCAGGTTCCGCGCAATATCGACATAGCCGCCTGGCCAGCCGCTGCGCAATAATGAGCGTTAGCGAGGAGGCAATGTTGTAGGAGGGCACACCCATATTAAGCAGCCTGTTAATTGTCTCGGGCGCGCTATTTGTGTGCACGGTAGAGAGCACAAGATGGCCCGTTTGCGCGGCTTTGATTGCGATTTCAGCAGTCTCCAAGTCGCGAATCTCTCCCACCATCAATACGTCGGGATCCTGACGAAGGAACGAGCGAAGCACCTGAGCAAAGTCGAGACCAACTTTTGGGTTTACGTGGACCTGGTTAATCCCCTCCATATTAATTTCGACAGGATCCTCAGCGGTCGAAATATTTCGTTCGGGTTCATTCAGGATATCCAGGCCTGTATAAAGGGAGACCGTTTTACCGGATCCGGTAGGACCGGTAACCAAGATCATTCCTTGCGGCCGACTCAACGCTTCCAGATACAACTCCTTTTGCTCGGGCTCGTAGCCCAGTGCATCAACACCCATGCGAGCGGAGCCCGGGTCAAGAATTCGGAGCACAATTTTTTCGCCGAAAAGTGTTGGGAGCGTGCTCACGCGGAAATCGATTGCTCGATTCTTTGACAGTTTTAGTTGTATTCGTCCGTCTTGCGGGGCTCTGCGCTCTGAGATGTCCAAACGCGCCATGACTTTCAGACGAGCAGCGAGCCTCGGCGCCAAGCCTTTTGGAGGCCTTACTACCTCCTGCAAAAGACCATCCGAGCGAACCCTCACCCTGTATTCACGCTCGTAGGGTTCAAAGTGAATATCGGAGGCCCCCTGCTTAATCGCATCAAAAAGGACTTTGTTAACGAACTTAACGACCGGCGCATCATCCGCTAGCTTTGTGAAGTCAGTCTCCTCCGCCTCGTCTTCAACTTCTAGGTCGGGGATGTAATCTTCTGCTGAGGCAAAGTCTGAGATGTCGCCATCAAAGACCTCGTCTTGTCGAGCAATGACCTCGTCAATTAAGTGATTGAGTTGAGATTGTTCAACGACGATTGTCTCGGTGGCAATACCTGTTGCAAATTTAAATTCATCGATTGCTGGTTTGTTGGTGGGATCAGCAATCGCTAAAAATAATCGGTTGCCACGGCGATGTAACGGTAGTGCCCGGTGCTTGCGGACGAGTGATTGTGGAACTAAATCAAGTGGCAAGTTATCAACCATTTTGGCTAGGTCGAGTAGCGGAACTCCATACTCCTCTGACACTATTCTGGCTAGGACAGTGCTCTCTATAAGAGCGCCGTCCAATAGCTCTTGTACCAGAGTGATACCGTTCGCTCTTGCTTGATCTGCTATCTCAGCGGCACCGGTGGAGGATAATAACTGCTCGCTCACAAGTCTCTCAGTTAGACCTGAGTACAGTGCTAGGCGACTTTCAGTACCCGCTGATTGAGTCATATACACCCTCTGCTTAAACTCTTTAGATCACCAGCCGTAAAGAATGGTCGATAGCGAACCTATTCCTTTGTTAGAGGTACACCGTCTCTGCAAGTAAAGAAGCCCTGCTTCACAAACGTGAAGGGGGCTTCATCATATTAGCACCAGCCAGCGTCGTCACATGTCGAATTTGTAGCGTCAAACGACCAGGTCAAAGCACTTCCACCTGCGTCACTTGGCGTCAAAATGTAGGTTTTGTCTGCCGACGTGATGCCTGTCGAGGTTGCTGTAATCACTGCTGTTGTGCCGGTCAGCTCTACTGAACCAACATAAGTGCCAATTTCCGCGTCTGTGCCAACAAAGCCAATTTTCGTTTCTGTGTCGCACTGGGCTAGAGTCCCTTTAACTTGGTAACAAATGTCTACCGATTGTCGCATTGGGCCAACGGCTGCAATTACCTCGGCAAAGTAAGCCCTACTCGTGTAGTTTTGATAAGCAGGAAGTGCTACCGCGGCCAAAATACCGATAATCGCGATCACTATCATCAATTCAATCAACGTGAATCCCTTTTGCACTTGTTTCATTTCATATCTCCGAATTTGTTGGCAAATGCCATTTAGGCCCATTGAGTCGAGCAAGCTCTGGGCCAAGTTTTTGTCGGTGAGGAGAAATATCGAGATCTAACCTAGGCTGCCACTACATATCGTGGTTTTTAGCTGCTCTTGCGCTATCAAATGTGACAGTGCAGGCGTCACGTTAGATTTTTGGTTTTTTTCGAGCAACAAGCGGAGTGACAAAAATTGTCAGTTGCTGGGGGTTAGGGGCGCCAAAAATAAAAAAACCGACGCTTTCTGTTTTGCGTCGGTTTCCAATATCAGCCATCTAATGGCTGACAGTACCTCTTCGGTCGGTGAGGCTACACAGCCGCTTTATGATCTAATCGGCTCTTGTGAAGCCTCGGCTCAGTATACCCGGACGGCTCTATAACCCCGTTCATGACGAGCTGCCAAGCTGCGTCAAAGGCATGCCCTGAGGGTTGGTCGTCAACCAGCATCGGCTGATAACTGGGATCAGCAGCGTTCTGTCCGTCAACCACGCCCGCCATTCTTACAATGGAAGCTTCGAACTGATCTTTGGTAATCACACCGTGGTGTAACCAGTTGGCAATATGCTGACTTGAGATTCTGAGCGTTGCTCTGTCTTCCATTAGCCCTACATTGTTGATGTCGGGAACTTTCGAGCACCCAACGCCTTGATCCACCCATCTGACAACATAGCCCAACATACCTTGCACATTGTTATCGAGCTCTCGCTGTATTTCTTCCTCGCTCAGCTGACTGCAGTCACCCAATGGGATGGTCAGGATGTCGTCGACGCTTCGTCGGTCTGTGCCTTCTAGTTCTGATTGAATTTCATTGACGGATACGTCGTGATAATGCGTTGCGTGTAGTGTTGCCGCCGTAGGCGAGGGGACCCAGGCACAGTTGGCACCTGCTTTAGGGTGCCCAAGTTTAGTGTCGATCATTGCAGCCATGAGGTCGGGCATGGCCCACATGCCTTTGCCGATTTGGGCTTTCCCTCGAAGACCACAGTTGAGGCCGGTATCCACGTTCCAGTCCTCGTAGGCGTTGATCCACAGCGCGCCTTTCATCGACGTTTTAGCGACCATGGGACCCGCTTCCATGCTGGTGTGAATCTCATCGCCCGTGCGATCCAAGAAACCTGTGTTAATAAACACTACGCGCTCAGATGCGCGACGAATGCACTCAGCCAGGTTAACGGTGGTGCGACGCTCCTCGTCCATAATGCCGACTTTCAATGTGTTGCGTGGGAGATGAAACGCGTCCTCTACCGCAGCAAATAAGTCGACGGTCATGCTGACTTCGTCGGGACCGTGCATTTTGGGCTTCACGATGTACATTGAACCGGTGCGCGAGTTGCCACCCTTGGTTGCCCCGCGAAGATCATGAAGCGAGCAAGCTGTGGTGAAGAGGGCATCCATGATGCCTTCGAAAATTTCGTTGCCTTCGCTGTCGAGAATCGCAGGGTTGGTCATCAGATGACCCACGTTACGAACGAACATGAGGCTGCGGCCGGGCAGGGTAAAGGCATCACCATCGGGCGACGTGAATTCTCGGTCCTTGTTCAGGCTGCGGGTGAGGGTTTGGCCGCCTTTGTTAAAACGCTCGTTAAGATCGCCGCGCATGAGTCCGAGCCAGTTTTTGTAAACAACGGCCTTGTCTTCGGCATCGACTGCGGCAACCGAGTCCTCGCAATCCTGAATCGTTGTGAGGGCTGACTCGAGGCAGACATCCTTTACGCCAGCAGCGTCCGTGCTACCCACGGAGTGCTCACGATCGATCTGGATTTCCGCATGGAGGCCATTGTGCTTAAGGAGAATACTGGCTGGGTCGTCAGCATCACCGGTGAAGCCAACGAACTGATCAGGCGAGGCCAACATGCTCAGACTGCCGTCGATCTGATTGATAATAAGACCGCCGTCGACGACCGCGTATTGCGCCGCGTTTTTGTGCGAGCCTTGATTGAGCGGGAAGTGTGAATCGAGGAAATGACGCGCCCACTCAATCACCTTGTGTCCGCGGACTGGGTTATAGCCGCCCGCACGAACGGCGCCGCCTTCTTCTGAAATCACGTCGGTGCCATAGAGCGCGTCATAAAGCGAGCCCCAGCGAGCATTGGCTGCGTTGAGTGCATAGCGTGCGTTCATTACCGGTACGACGAGCTGAGGTCCTGCAATCTCCGCGATTTCAGGGTCGACATTTTGTGTCGCAATCTTAAACGGCGCAGGGCGCGGTAGGAGATAACCGATCTCCTCAAGCATTGCCTTATATGCAGCTCGGTCGTAGTCGGTCCCCGGGTTTGCTTTGTGCCAGGCGCTGATTTTGGCTTGCATCTGGTCGCGAACAGCAAGGAGCTCTCTGTTGCGCGGCGTAAAGCGAGCAACGATATCGGCCAAGGCAGTCCAGAAAGCGGTGGGTTCTACACCCGTACCCGGCAATATGTCGTTTTCAAGCAGACTATGGATTTCTGGTGCGACTTGAAGGCCGGCGCAATTGATACGTTCTGACATGGTGAGTTCCCGAAGTGAGTGTCGTCGTTTTATGTTCTGACTGTGGCGTCATTGTCGTTTGCTTGGTACGGGGAACCCAAGCGAACTGATTAATGACCATAATTTGTTTCAATTATGAAGCGACAGAGATCAATTCTATTTGGTGATGAGGGTGAGGTTGTTCGGGGTGTTGCCGACCATAACGTTCAGCACATCTTCGAAAAGCGGGACGTGCACGTCTGAATCAATATCCGCAGTTGTTATGAAATTTGGGAAGGTGTGAATGCGGAGCAACTTCAGCTCATTGTTTTGTGTGAGCAGGGTATCGAGTGCAAGTAGTGCGAATGCGTTGTCAGTAGATTCGTCAGTAAGGTCTGTCAGAAGACTCGTAAGCTCTGTAGCCAACGGCTGTAAGCTGCTGCGCAGAGCCTCGGCGTGGGGTGAGTCACTGCCTTTCATCACACGAATCGATGAACCTGCGTCCCGATAGCTGAGGTTGTCGACCTGCGCGGCGAAACTTGGGTTATTCGGCGAGTAGCTCTCGCCGTGCACAAATAAAACGGTCTCGTCAGCGCAATAGAGCCGTTCGCCAATGACGGCAAGATAAACCCGAGTCGTAAATTTGTGCTGATCAATTAGGGCTAGGCGATCGACCGCTTTTTGAATAAGCCTACCCTCGGGGAGCGTCGCCGCCATCATGATCGGTGTGGGCACACAAAGCGTTTTGTCTTTGGCGTTTCTCAGCTTGCTACGGATAAACCATAGATCATCGGCCTTTGGGCCAACAGCGACTGCAGCCGCTGTCTGGGTATACGTTGCAGGCACTCGATTTGCGCAGCCATTTCTTGCGAGTGCGGAAGCTACCAAGCCGATATCTGAAAGCGGGTTCAGGACTTCTCGGCTCGCTGTTTTGAAGCGTGTGCCGGACCAGTCGCTGGGCGGATCCGGTTGTGGCTTGTTCCCGTAGGTATCCCAATAGCTGGTATACACAGCAGGTAAATTTTTTGTTTTTACTCGGAGATTATTTGCCGCGCGCTGCCAGAGCGCATCTGCGCGATTTGCGCGAATGGTTATACCGCTAGACGATACTGTTGTGCTGGTATTCGGCTTTGTTGATGACGCTTCTTGCTGACTATCCAGCGATGCTTGCGGGTTATTTGTCGCCAGTGGCTTCGGTCTACCAGTCGCTTCTGATTGCCCGATGGTCACGGTTGGCAACACGTTTCCGGCCTCAAACTCGGTAGTGGTGTCCTGTAGCCGAAACCACATATTAAAGGCCCATTTCTCACCGGCCTCGACGGGCATGCCGGCGTGCAAGCTCAGCGGATGAGGGCCACTAATGTCGTTAGTGGTGTTGTGGAAGATGACCATACGACCGGGCAGCGCAGGTACCGTGATGCCAAGCTTGGGGAACTGCGTGGCACCACCGGCCTCAACGGTATTCAGGTAAACCAGTGCGGTGACTAGCCGTTGTCCGCCCCACTTGGCAGCGCGTTGGCCCTTGGGCAGCGACAAATTAAACGCGTCAAAGTGCGGGCGATATTCCTGCTCTGGTCCGTAGTGGATAATCTGCATCGACTCTGCATTTTCGAGTGGTAGGCCCACGATATCCGCGATGCGCTTTCCTATCGCTTTAACGACGTCGTCTTCGTCGTACTTAAGCCAGTGGTTAGAGCCGGTCCGCCCCTCGCTCGGCTTGTAACCATCATCGAGCACAACCCCCGCGCGTGTGATATGGGGTTTCGCGAGCTCGATCAAATAAGCGCACTCAATCGGCGAAATAACATTGTTTCGGACGCCGACCAGCGGGTCTAATGAGTAGGCTTCGGTTGCTTCGTAACGGCCTTTGAGTTCGATGATGTTGCTCATATAAAAAGCGCTACCTGCGTCTCTGAACCGGTCCTTAAATCGACCGTGCTATTTGCGTGATCAACTGACGAATCCAACGATGCCCGGGGTTGTGCTGAAGCAGTGGGCTCCACGCCATCTTGAGCTCGAGGGGGGGAATGTCGAAAGGCACAGGTTTGGCGACGACCCGCGGGTTATCTCGTTTCAGTTCCGTAGCACGTGTCGGCAGTGTCACGATTAAGTCGTTTTGCTCCGCTAGTGTCATCGCTGCCTGGTAGTGGCGCGTGAATACGCGGATACGGCGCTTTTTGCCCATGTTATCCAGAGCCGCATCGACCCAGCCAAGGCGTTGAACGTCGTCGGGGTTTACGCCAACACCGACACCCATACCCGTCTTACTGACCCAGATATGATCGGCGGCAAGGTACGAGTCGAGATTAAAGTCTTCGAGGATGGGGTTGTCCGGGCTCAATAGGCAGGAAAACGTGTCCTGCCAGAGCGTGATTTGGTGGAAGGACTGCGGCATCTGTACGAACCGGTTTATCACAAGGTCGACCTTGCCACGCTCCACGTCGAGGAAGCTCACATCTGACGGGTTCATGATGTCGAGCGTAATACCGGGCGCTTTTTCTCGAAGTTCTTTTAGTACTGAGGGCAGTAACGTCGACTCGGCATAGTCACTGGCCATGAGTCTTACAACGCGGTTTTCCGTCTCGGGAATGAACTCCTCGGTGGGTTGGAGCGCGCGATCGACATTGGTGAGAATCTCACGGAGCTGCGGCTCTAACTCTTCCGCTTTTGCCGTTGGTGTCATGCCGTCGGACGTTCGAATGAGTAGCGGGTCGTTGAATACCTCGCGGAGGCGTTTGAGGCCGTTACTCATGGCCGGCTGGGAAAGCCCTAAGCTGTGCGCTGCTTGCGTCACGTTGCGCTCGCGGAGTAGCGCATCAAGATAGACAAGAAGGTTTAAATCGACGCGACCCAGTCGGCTCATGCGTATACTCTCCCGCGGAAACTACTATTCATAATATGAATAATACATCTTCTACGTCTCTGAACAGAAATTCTTGGTCTGAACGGGTGAACAGCTACAATAGCGACAAATTTTGGAGGGCTTATGTACACCGCACCACTTGATGATATGCAGTTCTTGATCGACGACGTTTGCAAAGCGGGGGATCGACTTGGCAGCTTGCCACGTTTTGATGGACTTGACGTCGGCGCTGACCTGACAACAGCCCTCCTTGAGGAGGCGGCAAAGCTTGCATCGGATGTGGTTTCACCGCTACGGCGGGTGGGTGATATGCAGCCCTCACGCTGCGCGAACGGTGAAGTGACCATTCCGCCTGGCTACGGTGAGGCTATTCGTGCGCTGGGAGAGGGCGGCTGGGTTGGTATTGCGGCAGAGTCCTCGCATGGTGGCCAGGGCCTACCCGAGCTTTATGGCACCGCAGCCTGTGAGATGTGGAATTCCGCAGATATGGCCTTTGCGCTCGAGCCTTTCTTGAGTTCCGGCGCGGCACTAGCGATTTCTGCCCATGCAAAGCCAGAGCTGAAAGACAAGTACCTGCCCAATATCAATGCGGGCGTGTGGTCCGGCACGATGAACCTCACCGAGTCAGGTGCAGGTTCTGATCTAGGTCCTATGAAAACGCGCGCCGAACGCCACGGTGATCACTACAAGATTTTCGGGCAGAAGATTTACATCACCTGGGGCGATCACGACGCGACTGAGAACATTATCCATTTGGTACTCGCCAGACTCCCTGATGCGCCAGCGGGTAGCAAAGGCATCTCCTTATTTATCGTTCCCAAGTTCTTGGTTAACGATGACGGTAGCCTGGGCGAGCGCAACGATGCGTACCCCGTCTCGGTTGAGCACAAACTCGGCATTCACGGCAGTCCAACCTGCGTTATGGCCTATGGCGATAACGGCGGTGCGATTGGCCACCTCCTCGGTGAGGAAAACAATGGCCTGGCCTGCATGTTCACCATGATGAACGAGGCCCGGTTGAAAGTGGGGCTTCAGGGCTTGGGTGCCTCTGAAGGCGCGTATCAAAAAGCGGTGGCCTATGCGCGAGAGCGAGTCCAAGGTGGTGTTCCTATTATCGAGCACGCTGATGTGAAGCGCATGCTGATGACAATGCGCTCGCTTAACGAGGCCATGCGTGCCTTGGCGTACATCGAGTCGCTGACTATGGACTTGTCACATGGGGCCCCTGCTGAAGAGCGTGGTCAATGGAAAGCGCGTCTTGATTTGATGATTCCCGTGATCAAAGGGTGGATGACTGAGATTGGTATGGAAGTCACCTCGCTCGGTGTTCAGATCCATGGCGGTATGGGCTATGTTGAGGAGACAGGCGCCGCACAGTACCTGCGTGATGTGCGCATCACACCCATTTACGAAGGCACAAATGGCATCCAAGCGGCTGACTTAGTGAATCGTAAGTTGGCCCGCGACGGCGGTGCAATGATGGAAGCGATGCAGGAGCAGATCCGTGCAGTGGCTGACGCGCTCGTGGGGTCTAGCGATGACCGTCTTGCTGCCATGGGCACTGCGCTATCTGATGCATTATCTGCGCATGTCATGTCTACACAGACCATCCTCGAGATGTTCAAAGTGGACAAGAACGCAGCTATGGCGGCGTCCTTTGATTACATGATGCAGACCGGCTATCTCTTCGGTGGTTGGCACCTTGCAGCAAGTTCACTGGTGGCTATTGAGCTGCTCGCTAAAGACGAGAAGACGCTTTTCTGTCAGCGTAAGATCGCTACCACCGAGTTCTACTTGCATCGAATTATGCCGCGCGCCAGCGCGCACGCTGATGCTATTTTGTCGCCGCTCAGTCAATTAGACACCTACGCCACTGATTGGCTGTGAGCAGTGAACTGACTGTATGTTGAGCACTCCCGACCTGTCGGATCTTAATCCACGCGCTCAGGCGCTGCCTTTTCAGTTTCGTGCCTTTGGTCGCGTGGCTGCTTTTGGCGGTCAAGTCGCGACGATTCGCTGTTTTGAAGATAACTCCATGGTCAAGGAAGCGGTGAACGAGCCCGGTCACGGGCGTGTCTTGCTGATTGATGGTGGTGGTTCGCTAGTCAAAGCGCTGACTGGGGATATGGTCGCAAAGAGCGCCATGGATAATGGTTGGGCTGGGATGGTGATTGTCGGCGCTGCTCGAGACGTTGAGGTAATCAACACCTTTGACTTTGGGGTCAAGGCCCTAGGCACGTCGCCCATCAAGACCGAGAAGTTAGGTGCCGGTGATCGCGGGGTAACGCTGAGTTTCGGAGGTGTTGAGGTTCGAGACGGCGATTTTCTCGCGGCCGATGAGAACGGTGTGCTGGTTCTGGATAGGCCGTTTTCGGAGTCCTAACGCTACGATACGAAATCGGCGGGGGCCTGCAGACTCAGACCGCAGAAAAAAGCAATCTGTGGACGCTTTTCTCGCAGTTTATGTTCCCATGCTGGCCACTCAGTCGGCCACTCAGTCGGCCACTCAGTCGGCCACTCAGTCAGCCACTAGTTGAGACGCTTAAAGAAATAGCATTTTGTCTGGATGCTTAGATAAAACTCAGTTTGGTTTTGGGGCGAGCGTCTGAGGTTTCAGTCGAGCCGCATTGATAAGTCGAGTGGGATGATCACCTTCGTTAAAGCGCCGATGGAGATGAAATCCACGCCGGTTTCAGCGATGCCTCGCAAGGTTGCCTCGGTCACATTCCCAGAAGCTTCGAGCTCGGCCTTACTCGCGGTTATGGCAACCGCCTTTCGCATGTCCTCGAGCGCGAAGTTGTCGAGCATGATTCGGTCGGCACCGGCAGTGAGCGCCTGCTCAAGCTCATCGAGCGTCTCAACCTCAACCTCTACAGGTTTACCGGGGGCGTTTTGTCGAGCTTGTTCAACAGCCTGTCGAATGCCCCCGCAGGCAGCAATGTGATTCTCCTTGATTAAGAATGCATCGAATAACCCAATGCGATGGTTGAAACATCCGCCGCAGGTAACCGCGTATTTCTGAGCGTTTCGAAAGCCGGGAATGGTTTTTCGGGTGTCCAGTAACTTGGCTCTGGTGCCCTCGATAAGGCTCGCGAGTGAGGCACTGTAACTCGCTGTTCCCGAGAGCATCTGGAGGAAGTTAAGCGCCGCGCGCTCTCCTGTCAGGATACTTCTGGCGTTACCCTCGAGGGTAAAGAGCACATCGTTGGCGATGAGCGTATCACCATCAGCCTTTTTCCACATGACTTTGACATCGGGGTCTACAGAGGCAAAAACAGCCTCTACGAACTGTGTACCGCAAAGAACGCCGGCTTCGCGTGTGATTACCGTCGCAGACGCCCGTTCGGTGCTATCCACCAACCCTGCCGTGATGTCGCCACTGCCGATATCCTCGTCGAGGGCGAGTTTTACGATGGGGTTGATGTCGTTTTGAGTTAACACGCGGCAGTGTCCTTCGGGCGATGCCTGATATGATGCGGTATTGAAACACAAGCAAGGCCAAGATTTTTACGTGACCGATAATAAACACGGGCAAATTATCGCTGGTTGGCTGCAAGGCTGTAAGCACGTGGCCTCGCCAAATTGCGGGCAGCGGCCTGTCAATGGTTCGGTTCAGCTTCTGGTGGTACACAACATCTCATTGCCGCCCAGTGAGTTCGGTGGGCCTCATATCGAAGAGCTCTTTACCAATCGCTTGGATCCGCAGGAACATCCCTACTTTGCTGAGATATCCGACTTAAGGGTATCGGCACACTTTCTCATTCATCGGAATGGCGAGGTGATTCAGTTTGTCGCCACCACAGAAAACGCTTGGCATGCCGGTTTATCCAGTTGGCGCGGACGGGAAAAGTGCAATGATTTCAGTATTGGGATTGAACTCGAGGGCACTGATACCCATGTGTACACCGACGCCCAGTACGGTGCGCTTAGCGAGCTTATTCGAGCTTGCAGAGAGGCACACCCAGAGATTGAGCCAAGGGCGATTGTCGGGCACAGTGACATTGCGCCCGGAAGAAAAACAGATCCGGGACCAAGTTTTGATTGGCATCGTTTAGGTCACCTAATAGGCGTCGAAGAACTGCCGGGTGTGTAGCGCCAATCATTATTAGGGGAGAAAGAAGTTGGATTACCTTGCGTTTTTGACCTTCATCGTAGCAACAGGACTCTATTGGTTTATGGGTCCCGGTGGGCCACTGCACAGCATTGATGTTCAAAGTCCCTTTCAAGCACAGGTTGATGCCGAGAGTTCATCTAACGCGCGATTACTCTGGCTCGTGGGCGCTCCCACCGCTATTTTCGCGATTGCGTTCACCATCCTGGAAGGCATGTTTGGTGGTGCGGCGATGCTCCTCATCGGAACCGCAGCGTTGTTCTTCTCCTTTGGACGCGAAGATTACCCAACCATCACGCAGCGATTTTTGGCGCGCGCGCGGGCGGGTGACAACGAAGGCGCCGCCATGGTTGTGGAGGGTGCCGGAGGTAATGCCGAAGCCGACGACGAGCGTGACTTTGCCGATGTTGCCTCTGTATTTTTCAGCAAGATGGCGCTCCAGCGCTGGTTCGGCCCTGTTATCTACTTCTTTTTGCTCGGGCCAGCAGGCGCTGTCGCCTATCGTTTGGCACATTCAACGCTGGCAACGTCTACTCCGATCGGCGAGTCGGTGATGCGTGTTATAGAGTGGTTGCCTTCCAGACTGATGGTGCTGAGCTTTTCCGTTTTTGGGGATTTCGACAAGACACTTGGGCATGTCCTTGATGAGGGCGCCTCACTCCAACCGAGCACCGATGATTTCTTTGAGGACGCAATCGACGCGGCGCTGGATGAAGCGCAAGCGTCTTCGGTTTACGAGAGGCTCAGCGGCCTTTTTCAATTACTTGATCGCAGTTTTCTACTCTGGTTGGGTATTCTTGCGCTACTTGTTCTCGTCTGAGCGAGGTCTCCGCGTGCTCTGCACGATATCGTAGAAATGTTGCGTCATTTCTTGACGGCTCCGGATGTGCGCATAGTCCTCTGGCGAGTGGTGTGCGCCGACATCGAGTGAAACAGTCGATCCGAAGCGCTTGAGTGCTTCCCGCATGTGCATTGCCATGCGGAAGGGTTCCGCAATATTTGAGGCGACATGGAAAAGCCGTGTGTTCTGCCCGTGGAAATATACAGGGACAACTGTCGGCTGATACTGCATGACTAGCTTCGCAATGAAGGTTGTCCAAGGGTGGTCAACGACGTCGCCAAATCCAGGCGCGTCTGCGGTTGAAACGTGACCGGATGGGAAAAGTATGAGCGGTACGCCGTCGGCGAGCGCCTTTCCTGCTAGCTGCTTCGATCGCACATTTCGCTTTGTCGCTTCTTTGGTCTCGGTGAAGTCGATGGGAAGAAAGTGCGGCACTAAATCCCGGTCTTGGCACAGCAACGAATTGATGACGACCTGAAAATCATCGGCGTAATCGAGCGCCATATTGCACATGATCAGCCCATCAATGACGCCAAAGGGGTGATTGGCAATAAACAGGACAGGACGGTCTTTGGGAATATCAGCGAGAGCGCTGGTGTTACCGTCGAGCGTAATATTGGTGAGTTTGAATGCCTCGCGGAAAAAGGTTTTAGAGTCGATATCCATCGCCTTCAGTCGCTGGTAATGCGCTTCCATTTCATGGCGACCCAGGAACCCTTCAAGAACCCGCACAAAGGCACGTGTCAGCGGACCGTCCTCGGGTGACTCATAGGTGAGCCGCGGCTTCTCGACGATGTAGTACTCGAACATCGGATCCACTTCAGGTGCAAATCTAGGATCGTTTATGGCGGTGGTATCTGTCATTGCCATGATTGCCTGTCCATTTTTATTTCTAGTGTTACGTCTTTTTTGGTCTCCAAGACCAGTCAAAGCTTATGTTGGTTGCATGAATTTTTAGTGAACCTTTTTTTAACCAATCGCTGGTTTCACTCATCGCTGAGTCACTGTTGCCACGAGGTGCTTAACGTTAACCAAAACTCACCTACCACAACTGGAACAACGCAGTACCAATGAAGGTACCCAGCGCGTAACCAATTACCCCGACAAGCACGCCGGGTGTCACTTGGTCGTGCCAGCCTTTTGCGGCTGCCATGGCCGGTGCGGTCGTTGCACCCAGGATGGCAGCATTACTTGCGGTCAATAATTCGGGAATGGTTAGGCCCAATCTACGGCCCACAGTGAGTAATACGATGAGGTGAACGCTGAGCAAGATAAGCACGAGCACGATGAGTAATGGTGCGACACTGATCATGGCGCGAATATCTGCACCCGCTGCGATGGCGGCAAAGAAGGTAAAAGAGAGCGCAACACCGATCTCAAAGGCACCGGCAAACCATGTCCTTACCTGAGGTAATGCAGTCGCGATGCTAACAGTGATAATGGTCATGATGGCGTAGCGCCAGCTTGGGCTGTCCAACCACCAGCAAAGCAAATCCGTGATGGCCACAATACTGCCGGCAGCTGCCAATGAGTAGACAATACTCGCCGGAGTAACGTCTGGCTTCTCAAGCACCACGTTACTTCTTGCTGTATGAGGAACAAAGCGTCTAGTCAGCCATTGGGCGCCGGGGATCAGTGCTATGACACTTAGAAAGACGGCAGAGAAGAGGTTGTCTGCGGCAGTCGCCGCTGAGAAAAACGATGCGTCCTGACTCAGTCCCGTAATTTCGCCTAGAGCTGCATAGTTTACAGAACCTCCAATGTAGGTAGAGGCGAACAGACCAACTATTCCTGCCTCTCTCCGCTCGGTGGTTAGATCGGAGGCCACGCCCAATTGACTGAGGTCCAGTAGTAACGCCGCGACAATAACACCTGCCACCGTGCCTAACGTGGCGACAAGGAAGGCAGCCGTTGTTCGTGATGCTTCCTTTGCAAGCCGTCGGACGTCGGCCTGAAAGAGAAATAGCGGAATGAGCATGGGCACGATGTAACTGAAAATAAAGCTGTATGCCGGTGCTGAATGAGGGATGAGACCCATATTGGCTGCTGCGATTGCTAGCAGTATGACCACTACGGTGCCCGTAATTTTCTGTCCAATCACGGTGCGTTCAGAGGCAAATGCCATAGCCGATAACACTAGGATGGCCGTGAACACAGCAAAATGCTGCTCCGCCGGAATAAGCGACATGTGAACTACCTATTATTGTTTTGTTCCCAGAGACAACAGAATACCGCATGAGAAAAAGCACGTCTGCTAAAAGGCGCGATCTACTCAATGAGAAATTGGTCATCAGCCTGTTCGAACAAATTTGCGTGTAGCGAGAGGCAGCTGTCACCAAGAAAAAGTGGAGATGCTGTTAAGCGATCGCATCAGGGCATAATTTGAAGTCCCAAGTCCCAAGTCCCAAGTCCCAAGTCCCAAGTCCCAAGTCCCAAGTCCCAAGTCCCAAGTCCCAAGTCCCAAGTCCC
>CBFHQN010000030.1:0-17026 GCA_965657765.1 Luminiphilus sp.
CGGACTATCCGATCAGGGACAAGCTATTTGACGCGATCTCGAGCAAGCATCAGCTGACACACGACAATTTGTTCGTCTCGTCTGGCTCCAATGAGGGCTTGCAAGCGGCATTGATGGCTTATGGTCAAGAGGGCGCCGTGTTGACGCCCGCGCTTACCTATAATGATCACCTTGGATACGCTGAACGCTTAGGCGTCTCCATTGTTCGGGTGCCACTACGCGATGATCTACAAGTTGATCTCGATGCCATGGCGGCGCGTGTCGACGACAGTATCAGCGTCGTATACCTCGCAAACCCCAATAACCCTACAGGCGTGCCAATCGATGCGGATGAACTGCGGGCCTTCTGCAAGAAGGTAGGTTCCAAAGCGCTGGTGATTGTTGATGAGGCCTATAACGAACTCACGGCAAATCCCTATGCTAATTCGATGATGGATTTAGTGCGTGCCGGCGGCAACGTGCTGGTAATGCGAACGTTTTCCAAGATCTTCGGCATGGCGGGTATGCGCATCGGCTACGGTATGGCGCGACCTAATATTGTTGGGCGTATATCCAAGCATGTTATGGCGTGGCCGAATGGGGTGGGTATGACCGCCGCCTATCACAGCTACATCGATGAAGAATTCATCGCCTTTTCACGAAAGAAAGTGTCCGAGGGGCGAGCGATAGTGAATCAGACGTTCCGAGACGTCGGCATAAACCCTGTGCCCTCGGTGACAAACTTTGTCTTCGCCGATATCGGGCGTGACGCCAAGACTTTTCGACAGGCGATGGCAGATGAAGGCGTCCTGATAAACGGTGGGTACGCGGGTTACCGGAACTACATCAGGGTAAGCATGGGCAAGCTCGAGGACCTGAAAACCTTTGACCGGGTCTTCAAACGGGTATTCGCCAGGGCTGTTTGAAGATCAGCGGTTAAGGCTCACCAAGGGCGTGGTTAAGGCGTCAGCTCGTGGACAATGTCACCGTTGACGAGGGTCAGCCTCACTGGTGTTTGATGGATAGTAGCCGCCTCGACCTCGAGGATATTCCGGTCCAGTAAAACGAGATCCGCCAATTTGCCGGTAGTGATACTTCCCAGCTCAGCCTCCTCACCGACTTGGCGCGCGGTTGCCCTGGTCATAGCAATAATCGCGTCTGCAACGCTGACCGATTGCTGCTTATTTCGAGCGGGCATCGCTGCCTCACCGGGGAGACGGCGCGTGTAGGCCGCTTCGATGAGCTCAAGCGGCTTGTAAGTCGATAGGTAGGCCGATGCGGGCCAATCGGCACCGAAACTTTGATTAACGCCTGCGTCCATAATCGATCGAACGGGATAGGCGTTCTCCACTTTTTCCATGCCGACAAAGGATCCGATATTAAAGTACGAGGGATCGCGAGCAGCCCATTGAATAGAAGTCTGCGCCGTTACGTTCAGCGCCGCAAAGCGCTCGATATCGTCCGGGTGCACAAAGTCCATATGTGCAATGGTGGCCCTTACGGTTTGGTTCCCACTGGCTAGTCGTGCCGCTTCAATCGCATCGAGTGACTGACGCACTGCGGCACCGCCAATGGCGTGAATATGGACAGGAATATTCTGAGTGAAATACGTCTCTATATTCGCGCTCATCTGGGCTTTCGACATCATGGGCTTGCCAAAATCTTCGTTAGAGGAGTCGACATAAGGTGTTAGTAAGTAGGCAGTGTGTCCTTCAGGAACACCATCGGCGGCCATCTTTACGGCTTCAGGTCGAACCATGCTCCCGCTATATGTTGAACGATAGTCTATGAATCTTTGGGCAATGGTGTTGGCGTCATCGAGCTCACGCACTGAGCCGTAGATGCGCAGTGAGAGCGCCCCTTGCTCCTCTAAGTCCCGCCAGATTTGATAAGCTTCCTCCTCAGAGGGTGCGCCCGCCCATGCGTCATAAACACCCGTTAAGCCCGCAGCTGCAGCTCGTGGTAGCCAATTCTTCAGCCGCGCCTCAAACGCCGTCCGGTCGCCCGGGATGAAGGCCTCGCTGATGTGACTTCCCGCCTTTTCGCGCGCGGTCCCCAAGGGCTGGTTCGTAAGTGGGTCTCGCTCAAAAAAGCTAACACCGGGCTCGGGATCGGGGAAGGAGGCGTCGACGCCACCCTCGCGCAGTGCGCGAGAGGAGAACCATGTCGAATGCCCGTCGACCGACTGAAGTATGACGACTCTATCGCCAAAGACTGTGTCGAGAATGTGTGCTTCAGGGCCGGTTTTCGAGAAGAGATGGTTCTGCCAGCCGCGAGCATAGACCGGTCCATCGCCAGGTTGATCGTCGCGAATGGTTTCCAGCGCAACCTGAAGCTTCTCAAGCGTATCGGCGTAGCTGAGGTTGACGCCAACATCGGTAAACGAACCCATAAATATATGGGTATGTGAATCCATGAGACCCGGTATCAGCAGGCCATCATCAATATCAACCTTACGGGTGCGCTCACCGATTAACGCCTCTGCGCCCGCTGAACTGCCCACGTAAACAATCCGGTCAGCTCTGACCGCCACGGCTGAAGCCTCAGGCATATTAGCGTCAGCGGTGAAAATAGCCCCCCCTGTGAAGATGAGATCCGCGGGTTCAACACTGTCTGAGCTCGAGCAAGCGCTGAGACCGATTAAGCTCATTAAGCCCAGAAGTGCAGGTAAGAGGCGGAAGTGAAGCATAAAAATTTTCCAGTGAGTTTTATTGTTGTATGCCATCGATAGTATCGGATTCAACCGGTTCACGGGAGAGGTGATATTGGGTGTGATGCGTTATCGTTCCTACTGTGGTCATTGGATGGGTATGTCAAAGTAGGTCTCGGGGAATGGCTCATTTTTGAGAGTGAAATGCCACCACTCGGCGTAGTAGCCCCTGAAGCCAGCGCTCTCCATGATCCGCTTTAGGATCTGCCGATTTTTTGCCGCATCTTCATCAATTGCTTGGCTTGCAGTGTGTGAGCGGGCGTCGAAGTAATCCCAGGAAGTACCCATGTTGAGGGGCTGCCCACTCTCGACATCAATGAGTGTCAAATCAATCGTGCTTCCGCGCGAGTGACCTGAACGGCTTGCGATATAACCGCGATCTATGAGTTCACTCCGAGGGACATTAGGGTAGTAGATCGCCTTAGTAGGTTCGTCCTCATTGCCCCTTACCCATTTAACAAAGTCATCCACCGCGCGTTGCGGTCGATAGCAGTCGTATATCAATATCGCCAGACCTTGAGTTTCAGCGAGACGCTGTGCTTTTGATAATGCAGAGGACGCCTCTCTGCTTAGCCAACATTTTGCCGTGTTGTAACCTGTAACAGGGCGGCCCAGAAAATTGTTCTTTCCAGCGTAGTGTATGTCCGTGACTACGCCCTTAACGGCTACTCCTACATCGATTAAGTCATTGGAGGAGGCCGTGGTGAATGCCGCTATCACACTGCAGACAGCCCATAAGACTGCATTTAGAAGTCGTCGGCTTGCTGTCATCTTGTGTGTATTGATCATGGGTCCAGCTTGCCGTCTGTAGTGAGCTCTGCCAAGCTCAAACAGAGATATAAGGGGGGTGTCATGAAACGACGATCATTGCTTCAGCTCAGCGCCGCCGCCGCGCTCTTTTCTAATTTGCCGGCGTATGCCAGCTCAGAGGTCATCAAAAGGCCGAGAAGACTGGCTCAAGGGCAGACTGTCGCGATCGTGGCACCGGCGTCGGTCACTTATGAGCCGCTTCAGTTGCAGCTTGCGCTCGAGGCACTTCAAGCGATGGGTCTCAGAGCAAAAGTCGGTGAGCATGTCATGGATCGATTTGGCTACTTAGCCGGTCATGACCGTGACCGAGCAGCTGATATCAACGCTGCGTTTGTGGACTCAGAGGTAGATGCCGTTTTTGCACTCCGCGGAGGGTGGGGCGCCAGCCGCTTGCTACCGTTGATCGACTTTGACGCGATCCAAGATAATCCCAAGATCATGCTGGGCTACAGTGACATTACAAGTCTGTTGAACGCTATCTATGCAAAAGCAGGTGTTGTCTCGTTCCATGGGCCTAACTTGATGTCGCGATGGAATGAGTTCACCTATCACTCCATGCGCGAGGTGCTGTTTGATGCAAAACCCGCGCGTTACAGCAATCCTGTTGATCTTGATGGCGAGTTGGTCGCTCGACAAAACCGGATTCAAACCATCGTGCCAGGGCGCGCAGAGGGACATCTCATTGGTGGCAATCTCACGTTGATGAGTGCGCTACTAGGAACGCCTTATCTGCCAAAGTTCGATAACGCCATTTTGTTTCTGGAGGATGTCGGGGAGGCAATCTATCGTGTCGACCGAATGCTCACTCAGCTGAAATTAAGCGGACATTTGCAGAAAGTGTCCGGCATTGTGTTCGGTCACTTTACTGGTGTGAAACCGAATCCGGGTTTGGGCAATTTTGCGTTAATGGATATCCTAAAACAGCATTGCGAGCCGTTGGGGGTGCCCTGTTATTTTGGGGCCATGATTGGTCATGTTGACCAGCAAAGCACGGTTCCTGTTGGGGGTAGGGCACGGATGGACGCATCAACGGGCGTGCTTGAATTGACCGAAGCCGCTGTACGGTAGTGGATTCGAAAAGCTAAACGCGCTCTCTGTGGGTGTATGACCTTGGCTGAGGCAGAGCGCTGCTATTGTTGCTACAAATATTGTTGATAGGAAAAGGGGCAGACATGACGTTACATAGGGCTGGGCTGGCATGCGGGTTGTTCGCAGCCGCAATCATGTCGGTGGGGTGCTCGACCGACGATCAGGGCAGTACCTTGGACGCAATCATTCCAAAGAAAGAAGCGCTGTCTGTGGGTATGGCAGGGGATGACCCAGCAGATATTAGTCGTTACCTGTTGGCGAGTGGCGCCTCCGCACCACAACTCTCCCCTGATGGACAACAGATTATTTTCCGGTCCTCGGTCACCGGCGTGCCCCAGCTGTGGACATTGCCGGTCACGGGCGGTGCACCCAGCCAGTTGACGTTCGGTAATGGTATTACCTTCGCTCGCTGGTTACCTGATAGCTCGGGCATTCTTTACGGTGCTGATAACAATGGGAACGAGCAAGAGTCCTATTTACTGATCAATAGGGATGGGACCTCCGAGCGCCAAGTCTTCTCAGCGACAGAGGGTGGATTTCGGTCGTTAGGCGATATCGCAGGAGACAACGACACGCTCTTTCTCGCATCCACCGAGCGCACGGGTCTTCACTACGACATCTATCAAGGGTCGATTTCATCAGGTGAGACTGAGCTCATCTTCGAGGGGAGCTACGGCAATTTTGCGCGAGCGCTATCGCCTAACGGCCGTTATTTGGTGGTTACTGAGACTGTTGGAGAAGACTCTGATTATCTGTACCTAATCGATACGGAAACACGCGAGATGAAGGTGGTGTCGCAACCTGAGTCGCGAGCCAATCATGGTGACGGCGGCTTTGCGTGGTCTTCAGATGGCGAGACTCTGTTCTTGAGCAGTAACACCAATCGAGAGTTTGCAGCTGTGGTTGCCTACGATGTTGGCGCTGCGCGATTCGACTCCTTGGTTGAGTCTGAGTACGACCTCGAGAATGTTCGCTTATGCGGTGCAGAAGATGCATATTTATTGTGGACCGAGAATCGCGATGGCTTTGATGTACTCGGCGGGCGGGATCTTGCCACGGGAGAGCCAATCGTATTCCCTGAGATTCCCGAGGGGGTTTATTCGCTAAGTTGTTCGAAGGCTGGTAGCACGCTCATTGTGGGGATCAACGGCTGGCGAATTCCTGGTGACATCTATGCCATCGACTTGGCCACAGGTAGATCTCAGTTGTTGGTCGGTTCTAACCTTGCAGGCATCCGCGAGGACTCACTTATTCGCCCCGAGAGCATCACCATGCTTGCACGGGATGGGGTCGAATTACAGGGTCTTCTGTACCTTCCAAAAGACCTTCCCAAAGACCTTCCGAAAGACCTTCCAAAAGGAGCCGCTGAAACCGCGCCGCCCGTTATTTTTGAGATACACGGTGGGCCCACAGCGCAGTCGCGGGCGACCTTTGATCCTGTATCGCAATATCATGTTGCTCGTGGCGTTGCGGTTTTCAAGCCAAACGTTCGTGGCTCGACCGGCTTTGGCCGAACCTATGTAAAACTCGACGATCAGAAGCAGCGTTTGGACAGTGTGCGTGATTTGGTCGACATGCTGAACTTTTTCGAGGGTGACGGTCGGGTTGACGCATCGCGCGCAGCGGTCTCGGGTGGATCCTACGGTGGCTATATGGTCAACGCGGTGCTTGCAGCCTACCCGGAAGCTTTTGCGGCAGGGGTGTCTCGTTATGGTGTGGCAGATTGGGTAACCGCCCTAGAGGTGGCTTCGCCTGCGTTGAAGGCGTCTGATCGCATCGAGTATGGAGATATTCGTGATCCAGAATGGCGAGAGTTTTACACCGTTAATTCACCGATTCGTCAGGCGGACAAAATTCGCGTGCCCGTTCTGTATTCGCACGGCGAGATGGACCCGCGGATTGATATTTATGAAACCGAAGTCATGGTGCGCACCCTGCGCGAGAACGGTATTGAGGCTCCTTACATTAAGATGCCTGATGAGGGCCACGGTTGGCGAAAGCTTTCCAATCGGCTCTTTTACTATCGACGACAAGCGGAATTTATTGAGTCTCATTTGGGTGTTGACGACTAATCTGAAGCGATTACGCGAGCAAATACGTCGACACATTATTCTGGTTGTCTGCTGACAGTCAGGGCGAGTGTATCGCCAAAAAGACAAAAGAATAAAAACAACAGATAGGCAAGCTAAGTCGCTAACGAGGAAAATAAAATGGCACGGATATCAACATTGTCTCGGGAGCAATTGCCCGATTTTGAACCTATGTTTCAGATCTTGGACAACACCATGGGTTACATCCCCAACAATTTTCTATCGATGGCGCATTGGCCCGAGTTGCTGGGTGCTTTTGGCGGTATCGCGGCAACTATTTTGCAAACTGGTGAGGTTGAGGGAGGTTTAAAGCAGCTGGTGGCGATGGTCGCGAGCACGGCTAATGGCTGCCATTACTGTCAGGCTCACACGTCGCATTCGGCGAGTAATCTTGGCGTATCAAAGGAGAAGATCGATGCGGCTTTCGAGTTTCAGAGTTCACCGCTCTTTTCTGATCGAGAAAGGTCGGCACTTCGTCTCGCGTGGCATGCGGCGCTTCAACCTAATGCCTCAACTGATGCAGACTTTGAGGCACTGTCGGCGCACTTTAGTGAGCGAGAAATTGTTGAAATAGTGGCCGTGATCAGCCTATTCGGCTTTCTTAACCGTTGGAGCGACACCATGAAGTCGGATCTCGAGGCAAAGCCGCTCGAATTTGCCACGTCTATGGGCCTCGCCGAGAAGCAACTTGCGGGTTGAAGTCGACGCGGGCCCATTATTGCGGGTATACTCGCGCGCGTTCGCCGTGACCGTGAGAATGTAATATGCAGCATGAGGGTTTTGCTGAGCTAGTTGGCTTTGACATCTTTCCCAAACCAGATGGCACTAGCACAGGGACGCTTGAGGTTCGAAAAGAGCATTTGAATCCCAATGGCGTCGTACACGGCGGCGCATTATTTACCCTGCTCGACACCTGTTTGGGCGCTGCGCTGATGCAGCGACTCGAGTTGGGTGAGATCTGCGCGACGCTTCAAATCTCAATGAATTTTCTTAAGCCTGTTTTTGCTGGCACCGTTGAATGCAGGGCGCATGTGGTGAGTAAGGGAAAGCGCATTGGCAACGTTCGTGGAGAACTCTTCGTTGATGACAAGCTCGTCGGCACGGCCGACGGCAACTTTGCCATCATGCAGCCCTCAAATCGGTAAATACAATCCTGATTCAGGCCTGTGCTACCACCATAATGCCAGGGTGAAGTGCAACAACCTTTACCCGATCACCTGCAGCAAGAGACTTGTCTGCTTCTTCGCGATCGAGTTCTACCCGCCATGTAACGCCTGAAAATTGGTGCGTCGAGGTGTTCTCCTTGTCGAGCAAAGTCGAGAGGTTGAATTCCATGCCGATAAAATCGGAGCTCTCACCTGAACTCGGCGCATCTGCCTCTTGATAACGCTTGAGCGGCTTCCACAATAGAACGCCCGATACGAAGGCAATAATGCCTGTTACCGCAGCCCCAAGTAGCCAGCCATCACCAATAATTCCTGTGTAAATAAGGGTGCCTGTGGCAAGTGCGCCTAGCCCCAGCATGAACAGAATAATGGTGCTCATTCCGAGCACCATTAACTCAATGACGAGGGCGAGGGCGCCTAACGCAAACCAAAAGCTCTCGGGGTTTTCATTGAAGTATTCAAGCATTTCTTCAGCCCTTACCGTTTGTATCGTTGAGACGATTAACGATGGTCATCGCCTCGGCAACCACGTTTGAAGCATTGGTTTGGCTATCACTCAGTAGAACCACGGAGGAATCACGAGCGATCGCCTCCTTCGCACTAATCGCCTGCTCGGCCAAGTCTAATTGAACAGCCTTTTGTCCATCCTCGGTGTTTGCAGCAGCACCTACCTTGTTGAGCGCTTCAGCTTTGGCCTCGGCGACCGCGATAATGGCGTTTGCCTCACCTTCTGCCTTAAGGATCTGCTCTGCTCTTTCAGCTTCAGCTTTTAATACACGAGCCTGTTTTTCACCTTCAGCAACGTTGATTGAGGACTGACGTTCGCCTTCCGACTCAAGAATCGCCGCACGCTTCTCTCGCTCAGCCTTCATCTGACGTTCCATCGCGTCAAGAACCGTGCGGGGAGGTTCGATATCCTTGATTTCATAACGAAGGACCATTACACCCCAAGGACCAGCAGCTTCATTGATTTGCGAAACAATATTGTTGTTGAGCGCTTCCCTCTCCTCAAACGTCTTGTCCAGTTCGATCTTACCGATCTCGCTACGCATGGTAGTTTGTGCCAGCTGCGTGACGGCATAAACATAGTCGTCGACGCCGTAGGAGGCTTTGTAAGGGTCGAGCACTTTGAGATACAACACGCCATCAACGATC
Source organism: Luminiphilus sp. (assembly GCA_965657765.1). GTDB lineage: Bacteria > Pseudomonadota > Gammaproteobacteria > Pseudomonadales > Halieaceae > Luminiphilus. Next base: position 9,000 of record CBFHQN010000030.1, read on the forward strand.
AGTGAAATGTTGTCTCGTGTGATGGCGCCTTGCGATGGTACGTCAACGGCTTGCTCTTTGAGCGTGCGGTTATAGGCCACGCGGTCAAAGAAGGGGTTTAAAAAGTTGAGTCCCGCTTCGAGTGTTCTTGTGTACTTACCGAAACGCTCAACAACGAAGGCGCGGTTTTGTGGAACGAATTTTACGGCCTTGGCAAGAATGACTACCAGGATAATGGCGACCGCGACCGAGCTGACAAGCCCAAACGAAATAACCTCCATTCTTTATTCCCCCATATCTATTTGATGATGCATTAAGTTATAGGGTGCAGGTGCCGGTTATTCAACCCTTTCGCATCAAGCAAGGAATTGTTAGTGATAAGAGGGTGATAAAAACGATGGTGGTTTGAGCTATTCCATCGATCGGAACATGAGCGCGAGGCGTTTACCACGACTCAGATTTTCTAGGAAGTCCTTGGAATTGTCCTCTCGACTCAAAAAGTCCGAGTAACCTTGAAGTGTTTCGAGTTCGACACCGTCAAGGTTTAGGAAGCCCATGCGCCAATCCGCAAACTCTCTTTCTTCGATTTCACCATCGAACAGGACATCAACCGCCATGTGACGTTCGTCTTTTTCGATACTCGCAAAGGTCCGCTTAACCTCAGCTTCCCTTCCTTCTAGTATCTGGAAAAAGGACTTTTCACGATGGAGAAGCAGTCCGGTAATGTCTCGCTCGGTATTGATGCGCCGTGCTTCGATCATCAACTCGATCATATCCTGCGTGCCCATAGCGCCCGTTTCAGTACTGACATAACCGAGATGGAATAGGGGGCCAGGCTGTGAATTAGACATAGTTCATACCTTCGTAATTGGACCGTCGGTTACCCAGCTTGATTGAACTTCCAATGTAAAATAAAGTTGACATGTTTTATATAAAAAAATTTAGCCATTATTTTGGTGTTGCTGCTCTTATTAGGGGGCATACGGGGGAAACATGACAAAAGATTCAACCGCAGAGACGATGAATATTAGTACGCAGCAAGCGTTGGAGAGTCGTGCGCTTGCTCCCCGATTCTACACCACCAATTGCAAGGAGGTAGGTGAGTACGATATTGAGCCCGTTCGCGAGGAATGGGATGCAATGATGTCCGCATTCGAGTTGGATAAGAATCGCGAGCATTTCAAACAGAATTACGATTTCGATCCAGCGCAGCTAGATGCTGATCCCGAGCTCAAGGCCGAGTTTCTTGATTTGTTAGTCAGCTCGATCACGGCTGAATACTCAGGATGTGTCTTGTATCAGGAGATCGAAAGTAAGGTAGATGACCCTGAGATAGCCAAACTCTTTCGCTACATGGCGCGTGATGAATCTCGTCACGCAGGGTTTATCAACCGGGCGCTCAATAAGTTGGGCGTGGCGGTCGATCTGAGTGTCTTAAAGCGAGACAAGGAATACACCTATTTCCGCCCCAAGTTTATCTTTTACGCCACCTACCTTTCAGAGAAGATCGGCTATGCTCGCTACATCACCATATACCGGCATTTAGAGCGGAATCCTGAACGTCGCTTCCATCCGATCTTCAAGTGGTTCCTCGAGTGGTGTAACGATGAGTTCGCACATGGCGAGGCGTTTGCTCTGCTCATGCGCGCTAATCCTAAGCTGCTCTCTGGTTTTAATAAGGTATATATCAAAATGTTTCTGGTGCTGGTCTACACGACCATGTACGTGAGAGACCATTCCCGACCAAAGCTCTATGAGGCGTTTGGGATGAATGTCACCGAATTCGATAACACGGTGTTTGATATCACAACCGAAATTTCCAAGCAGGTCTTCCCGCTCACGCTCAATACCCGATCGCCTAAATTCCAGAAGGGCCTTCACCGCTTGCTTGATCTCAATATGCGTGTCGAGCGTTTGGAGGGGCAACGGGGCCTATCGGCGAGTCTTAGCCGTCTTGGCCTTCAGGCCGGCACCGCATTGACGATTTTGCGGCTGTTCCTACTCCCGGCGGATCGCAATGAAATGCCAAAGCAGGTGGCTATGCAGCCTGCTTGGTAACGCCTGCAACCAGCATGGCTACAATCTAGCCGGCCTAGAAATAATTGAATAAAAAGGGTCATTCGACCCTTTTTTTATGGAAGTGATCTGCACCGGCAGGCCTTCAAACGAGATCTGGGCGCGGAGATGGGTATGAGATAGGCATGAGATAGCCGTGAGATAGGCATGAGATGAGTATGAAACGGACATAAAAAGAGGCGTGACGAAAGGCAGGAAGAAAAGCCTAGAAAAAGTGCAGTTCCCAGTGTGCGTCGAGAATGGCTTGGTAACTCGCTAGTCCCCGTTCCAATAGCCCCTGAATTCACTCAAATGAAGCATTCCTGCAATGGACAGGGCCGAGAGTATTAGAAGGGTTGATGCGTCCCACAAAGCCAGTTGAACTGTCATCATCAGTACCGCGCCCGCTGCTAGATTAAAACCAAAGCGAGAGGGCGGTGCGCCTTTACCCGTCGAACGGAACCGGCGCACTAAAATTATCGCTTCAACGGCGATTAACGCGGTAATGACGCCAAGTAAAATACCTGTGTGGAGCAGTGATTCCACAAATTATGCTGCGGTTTTCGAGAGGCCTAACAGCTGCGCCACGTCTTTCAAAAAGACCCGGAGGTGCTCCTTGCGCTTCTTCTTGACCAGCTTCTTCTGTGTGTAGGACTGCCACGTGAGTGTTTGTACGTCCTCATCCTTGCACATCTCAACAAATTGCTCGCGCCGTTTATCGCTGTGGTACCAGAAGTATTGAAGCAAGCCCAAGGCCCAAAATGTGCGACCGTGCAATTTCATAAACCGTTTGCGGGGTGCTTTCAGTGCCGAGGCTTTTCCGGTAACCAAGAATTCTTTGATGGCGTCGGCACTGAGTCGTCCGCAAAGCATGGCGTAGTAAATACCCTCGCCCGAGGCAGGTGCAACGACACCGGCCGCATCCCCAGAAACCAAAATGCCTTTGCCATCGTCCCAGCGTTTCATGGGTTTCATTGGGATAGGCGCTCCTTCTTTTCGAATTGTGGGAGCGTCATCCAAGCCCGATATGGTGCGCAATTCGGCAACTGAGTCTTTTGCTGAGAAGTCTTTGAATGCGCTGCCGACGCCGATGCTCGCAGATTTACCATGGGGAAATACCCATGCGTAAAAGTCGGGAGATAACTTGCCTTGGTACCAAACCTCACAGCGTTCCGGATCATAATCGTTGGTGGCTTTTGAGGGCGCCTCTACAATCTCGTGATACGCCAAGACCCAGGGGATATCTGCGTACTTTGGCACTCCTTGCCGGGCTACTTTGGACCGGGCGCCGTCGGCCCCGAGAACACATCGCGCGGTGGCCGTACACACTTGAGATTCCTCATCTTTCGAGACATAAGTGACTTCAATTGTCTCGTCGTCCAAGTATTTAAGGGATTTGAAGGCGGCGAGTTCGAGTTCTGCACCGGCGCGCTGGGCGCGAAGCCTCAACCATGGATCGAACTCATCTCGATCTACCATGCCAACAAACGTCCCCTCGATCGGCATGTCGACCTTTTGCGCTGTAGGCGAAATCATTCGCGCCGATTGAATCTCGGCTTTTAACAGTGATCTGGGGATATCAAACTCACCCAATATGCACGGTGGGATAGCACCACCACAGGGCTTTATTCGGAAGGCTCGCTCCAAAAGAAGAACGCTATGACCTGCCAGCGCTATTTCGTGAGCCGCAGTAGCGCCTGACGGTCCGCCGCCTACAACAATGACGTCAAAATCGGTGTTTGAATGGGTCATGGGTTAATACCCCCTAATGGATTTTCGAGTGCAAAGCGGGTCGATTTGGCATCGCCGCTCTCTTCTGTGCTTTGCACTTGTTGGTCGAGATTAAAAATAAGGCTGGCAGCCCAGACGAATAGGGCGGCTTCAGCAAAGAATACGAGTCCATAGGCAGCTGCTGGGTTTTCTAGCCACAAGCCTGCAACATCAACAGCCACAGTTCCCAGGAATCCTCCAAGGGCGAAAGAGATAGCCTGTGCCGCGCCCCACAACCCCATTCTCAAGCCATCGCGCTGGGATCGGCCCTCGCTGGCGAGCATCATCATTCCGCCAATCGCAGCGACAGCAAAACTGCCATTCGCAACCCCGAGAATAAATACGTTGATATTGATGGGCCAGGCACTACCACCTATGAGACCTCCTGTTGCAAGGAGGGCAAGACAGATCGCCGACAGCAAGCAGCCGCCTCTAATCCATAGATGAAGAATATGTCGTGTTTTGGACTTGAAGGCGTAAGTCGAAAACGCCATGACAAACATACCGAGAAGCATTCCTCCGTGTTGCATGCCAGCGAGGGCGGTAGTCTCACCTACGGTCCAGCCAAACGTGAGGCCAACAAATGGCTCTAAAATCAGGTCTTGTGCGCTGTAGGCCAGCATCGATGCAAAAACAAAAATAGTGAAACGACGGGCATGATCTTCGCGCCATACTTCTTTGATAGCGACACTGAAAGGAGGTTTCGCTTCGTTTTCTAACGGTGCTTTAGTGTCGAGGTGCTGAGGTGATCTCTCAACGTTAAAGATTGCTAAGAAGCTTACTGCAAGCGCAATAGCAGCTGTGCCTGATACAACCGAAAGCAATCTTGCTTCCGTGAAAGGGTCGAGTAGTTGTCCCGTAACACCGCCCGTTACGGCAAAGCCCATGATCATCATGAACCAAACCAAGGATGCCGCTGCCGGTTTACGCTGATCGCTTACTTGCTTCGACAACAGGACGAGCAGAGATGTACCGGCCGCCCCAGATCCAACCCCAATGAGTAAATAGCCGAGCGCGGCAATTACGTGTCCTCCGATACCTAAAGTGGGGATAAGCGTCGCACCAAATGTAGCCGTAACACTTCCTGCAGCGAGTATTGTCATTCCGCCAACAATCCATGGTGTTCTTCGACTTCCTCCGTCGCTACCGTAGCCAATGTAAGGACGTGCTAACTGAACAACATGGTGAAGCGTGATTAAGAAGCCAGGGATGGAAGCCGCAAGTGCATACTCCACGACCATGATTCGATTGAGTGTGTTTGTAGGTAGAAAGACAAGCGCACCTAAGGCTGTTTGAACGAGGCCAAGCCTAAAAATGGCAAACCAGGACAATGTCTGAAGCTTAGACAAGGTAGCCTCCCATCGCGCAAGCGGTCACCATCATTCCTGTTACGTATTGGGTGACACCAATGCCGTTGTACCAAGGCGCAAGTAGCTTAGGGTTTTGAAGAAAGCGCAGCATCGCTAAGAACTGGCCTGCAATTAAGGTGGCAACCAATGCGGCCGCAAGTGCGTAGTCCCAGCTTTGAAGAAGTACTAGGACCGCAAGCTGAGGAAGTAGCATAACTAGGCATGCTAGCCGCGCGGCTTTTGTAGCTCCGAGCTGGACGGGTAGTGTTCGAATGCCAATCGCAATATCGCCCTCGATTGCCTTGAAGTCATTAAGCGTCATGATCCCATGAGCACCGAGGCTATAAAGTAAAGCAATAAGCAATACATTACTGGCAGGCAGATCCCCACCGACTGCGATTGCAGCACCTGTCACCCAAGCGAGACCTTCGTAGCTTACGGCTACCGATAAATTACCCCACCAACCATTTTGCTTAAGTCGAAAGGGCGGGGCGCTGTAGGCCCAAGCAAAAATAAGCCCAAGTGCGGTGGCGCACGCGACCCAAATTCCGAGACTGAAGCTCCATAATTGAGCGATTAGCGACCATGCGAATGCAAATTGAAAGGCACGAGGTTCAGTGACGCGCCCCGAGGGGATGGGACGATCCGGCTCGTTGATCGCATCGACTTCTCTATCGCAATAGTCATTAATGATTTGACTGGCGCCACAGACGAGCGGCCCGGTAAGAATGATGCCAACTACGAAGAGCCAAGGATGGCTCACAGGAGTTATACCGCCGGAGACTAGGCCGCACATCAGTGCCCACATGGGCGGGAACCATGTGATAGGTTTTAGGAGCTGGATGTAGTCACTGATCGATGATCCGGACGTCGCCCCCGCTGTAACCGTCGTCGAATTAGCCATCTCAGCATGGTGTACATGCCAAGAGAAACAGTCAATAAATCATTACAAATAAATAGTAATTAATTATTTACACTGCTTCTCGATCGATATCGACTTCGGCATCGCCGAGGTCGAACCGACGAAGTTTTGTATATAAACTTTGACGACTTAGCCCTAAAAGCTCGGCTGCTGAGGCGCGGTTTCCACTCGTCAGTTTGAGTGCGGCTTCGATGCAGAGCGCCTCGATAACATCGGTGGATTCGCGAACAAGTTCCTTGAGTGGGACCCGACCCACGCGATCCGTAATCTGCTCAATCGAGCGAGGTAAATGATCGTCAACAGATTGGTCAGGCGTAATCCTGCGACTGATATCGCGTATGAATAACAGGACCCTTGTGGAGCCATTTTTCCCAACGCGTGCTACCGAGAGTTCTATGTCGACAGACGACTCTGTTTCGGTCCGAAGAGTTGTTGAATACAGCCGGACAGAGCCTTCCTGTTTGGAGTGATCCAGAACGATATTGAGATCGACTGATGATCGTCCAATCCAGCGATCGGCGCGACGCCCCTCGATCAATTCAATTGATGCAAGACCGGCCATTTCTAGGAACGAGGTATTTGCGCCAGTCACAACTCCCTGTTCGTCGAGCTCGACGATGCCATCGGGAGCATCGCTGAAAAATGGTGCGAATTCGGCGCCTGTAACATCCCTCTCGCTGTCATCTCGGAGGCGGACGAGCAGTCTGCCTTCGCCTGATTGGCGCAGATACGTGAGCGCGATATTAAGCTCGAGACCCGCATGATTCCTAATCATTCCATCCACAGTGGTAGTGACACTCCTCGCTTCGCGTGTGAGTCTCTCCACGGTGCTGCGGGCAGTCTCATCCATACCTGATGGGAAGGCCTTGCCAACAAGATTAGCGCCGGGTTCAGCTAGCAACATTGACGCAACGGGGTTTGCTTCCAGGATTCGTCCACTACTATCGTCCACCACTACGAAGCCGTCCGAGACCATATCGAGAAGTCTGCGGTAGCGTGCTTCAAGTCGTCGCTTAGACCAGTAGTCGCGCTCCATGGCGTGCTGCGCATTCAGTAACTGATGCCGCAAGCTGGCCTCGGGTAGGAGGTCAAGCGCGGCTATTCGCACGTCGTCATTATTGTTCTGACAGCAAAGCCAGCACAGGAGTGGAACTGGGTTTGTGTTGCGAGGATTGACAGTGATATCGCACCGAACCGCAGCCCCCTTATTCCGACGCGCCTCATTGAGTTTGGTGTTTAAGGCGGCTACGGATTCCTCGGCAACAATCTCGCTGATTGAACTCCCAACGAGGTCGTCAGGCTGGACGGTGCTGGAGGGGTTGTTTACCTCTGCGTCGACGATAAAGCCCGTGGCGGCTACGGTGAATTGGATGCTCGCGAGATGCTGAAGCAAAAGCTCAGAAGAGGGCGCTGATACGGTATTCACTGCGTGCGTAACTCCGATACTGCTCTAGGCGGCGCCGCCGCGGTTATTTTCTTAAAAATCCAAATGTTACACAGCGTTCGGTAGGTCGTCATCACTCTCTTTACACTTCAGTTGCAATATCTTTAATACGTCAAATATTTAGTTCAAGATCAATGTATAATTATGTTGACACTGTTTGGGCCGAACACTACCCTGCAAATTCATAAGATGACGTGAAGTGTGGGTGTTGCACACGGATAAACACGTCACATAAAAAGCGGGGTTAATGCCATGAGTGAAAGTGCAAAAGACTCGATGAGTGGTGGGCTGTACACACCCGAGCAAAAAAAGCGCCGCGACGAGACGGTGTGGACACTGGTGCAAGGTGTTTTAGCGCCGCTGCAGTTTTTAGTGTTCGCTGTTAGCACAGTTTTCGTTATTAATTTCTTGCTGAACGGTACAGGTCTTGAAGTGGCCACTGCTTCGGTGATCCTCAAAACACTCATTCTCTATTCCATCATGGTGACGGGTGCCATATGGGAGAAGG